>NZ_JAUBSH010000021.1:37391-87456 GCF_036704705.1 Microcoleus sp. K1-B1
AAGATGCCTGTTCCACAAAATTAACAGGCAAGATGCCTGTTCCACAAAATTAACAGGCAAGATGCCTGTTCCACAAAATTAACAGGCAAGATGCCTGTTCCACAAACAGGCAAGATGCCTGTTCCACAAAGAGTGAATTGATTGTGGGGTGGGCATCCTGCCCGCCCATAGAAGGCTTATTGAAAATGGTTCAAATAATTTAAAAGCGCTATAATAATTGACAACTAACGACGAATGACGAATAACTATGGTGCAATTAACTGCAAAAATCTCTGCTAACGAGTTAGCAAATTTGGCTGTAGATTTGATTCGGAAAACAGGTTGCGAGTACGGTGATGTGCGTTTTTGCAGTTATCGAAGGCAGAATCTTTACGCGCGCGATCGATCTTTAAGTCAACTGTCAGATAATGTAAGTTCCGGTTTTGGCGTGCGAGTGCTTCTAGACGGCGCTTGGGGGTTTGCCGCCAGTCACAGCAAAACGCCGGCGGAGGTTGCAAGAATAGTCGCTTTGGCTGTAGAAATCGCTAAAGGCAGCCGCTTAACTCAAAAGGAACCGGTGCGGTTGGTGCCTGTCGAAAAATATGTAGATACCTACATTACTCCGATCGCCATTGACCCTTTTTCTGTACCCGTTGCTGATAAAGCGGAACTGCTGCTAACTATCAACGAGAAGCTGCTAGCACACGGCGCACAAGGCATCAAAAAAGCTTCTTCTTTTTTGCAGTCAAGCCGCGAAGACAAGGTTTTTGCTTCTACAGAAGGCTCGCTAATCGAACAAACAATCTACCGCAGCTATCCGGGTTTTGGCTGTACGGCAATTGCGGGCGGCGATGCCCAAAGTCGCAGTTACGATCGCCCGCCGCTAAATATCGGTTACGAACATATTAATCCCGATGATTTGTTGAGTCAAGTCGAAAGAGTTGCCGCTGAAGCTATTGAGAAAGTCCGTGCTCCCAAAATCCCGGCTGGTATTTGCAAATCCCTGATTCTCAAACCGACAAATTTGTTCTTAACTATTCACGAATCTGTAGGACATCCAACTGAATTAGACCGGGTTTACGGCTACGAATCTAATTTTGCTGGCACGAGCTTTGCTACTACTGATAAGTTAAATAAACTGCAATATGCTGCACCTTGGGTGAATTTTAAGTGCGATCGCACTCAACCAGGTGGTCGCGGTACAATGGGTTACGATGATGAGGGCGTAAAATCACAAGAGTGGTACGTTGTCAAGGATGGAATTTTAGTTGATTATCTCACTGACAGAGAGACGGCTTATCGCCTCGGACGCGGTAGCAGCAACGGTTCTGCTTACGCTGACAGTTGGTCGAGCGTGCCGATGGTGAGAATTCCCAATTTGGGATTGGAGCCGGGCCCGGATGGCGGCAGCCATACTGCTACTTTG
Source organism: Microcoleus sp. K1-B1 (assembly GCF_036704705.1). Taxonomy (NCBI): domain Bacteria; kingdom Bacillati; phylum Cyanobacteriota; class Cyanophyceae; order Oscillatoriales; family Microcoleaceae; genus Microcoleus; species Microcoleus sp. K1-B1. The sequence continues at coordinate 38,797 of NZ_JAUBSH010000021.1, forward strand.
GCAGAGATGATTGCTGATACGGAAGACGGGATTTTAATTGACGGTGTTGGCAGTTTTTCGATTGACCAGCAGCGGCGCAATTTTCAATTCGGCGGCGATGCTTTTTGGAAGGTGGAAAAAGGTAAAGTTGTCGGTATGTTGAAGGATGTAACTTATCAGGCGATGAGCACTGATTTCTGGAATCAAATAGATGCGATCGGGCCGGCTTCGGAGCTGGTTCAGTGCGGTACGAATATATGCGGAAAGGGCGAGCCGATGCAGGTTGCTCAAATGACTCACGCTTGTGTGCCAGTGCGAGTGAGGGATATTCAAATTGGGTAATAGGGCATGGGGCAGGGGGCATCGGTTATTAGTTATTAGTTAATTGCTAACAATGCCCAATTTGCAATGCCCAATTCGCCATCCCCAATTCGCCATCCCCAATTCGCCATGCCTAATTACTAATCATGATTGTAACAACATCGCCCGCAAGTTTAAGTGAAGACCAAGCCTTATCTGTAGTAGAAAAAGCAGTCAAACTATCCAAAGCAGAGGAAGTATTTGTCAGTCTCTCTACTGGCGAGGAATCTCTTTCCCGCTTCTCGGAAAATCAAATTAGCCAAAATATTAGCAAAACTGTATTTAACCTGAGCATTACTAGCTATTTTGGCAACAAAAGCGCCTCTGCTGCTGTTACAGAATTTGATGAAGATGCGATCGCCTCCGCAGTCAAGCGATCGGAAGAATTGGCCAGAATTGCGCCGGCAGACCCCGAATGGATGCCGCTGCTGCCGCCTCAAACCTACGATTTGCGATCGCCCGCCTTCGACACAGCAACGGCAACTGTATCGCCTCTAGCGCGGGCCCAAATGGTGCAGCAAGCTTGCGCCATTGCTTCCCAGGGGGGCGCTCACGGTTCGGGCACTTTGAGCGCTGATGCGTCGCTGTACGCGATCGCCTCGTCAACCGGACTCCGCGCCTGCAACCAATCTACAGAGGCAGATTTCAGCTTTACTGCTCGCGTTGAAGACGGTTCTAGCTGGGCTCAGAGCACTGCTTGGAGTATCAACGAATTGCCGATCGCCCAATTAGCAGAACAAGTGCTCGATCGGGCGATCGCATCCCGCAACCCGCGCCCCATCACTCCCGGCATTTATCCTGTAATCTTTGACGGCGCTGCTTTTGCTGGCTTGCTACCGTGGGTGATTTGGGGGCTGGATGCGAGGGCGGCGGATGAGGGGCGATCGTTTATGTCGATCGCCGATGCAGAGGGAAAACCAGCGGGAAACCGTGCGGAGGAACAACTTTTTAGCCCGTTAGTGCAAGTGCAGCGCGATCCGGCTCATCCTTTGCTGCGATCGAATACTTTTTTCGGCGACGGATTGAGCAATAACTATTTGGAAATCATCAAAGATGGCGTCCCTCAAAGTTTGTCTTATTCCCGCTACTGGGCCGCACAAAAAGGCAAAGAGGCAAAAGGTGCTTATTACCCGATCGTGATGACAGGTGCCGAGCAAAGTTTAGCAGATTTAATTGCTCAAACCGAGCGAGGAATTTTCGTCAGTCGAGCTTGGTACGTGCGTTACGTTAATCCGAAAACATTGGAAGTAACGGGAATGACTCGCGACGGTACTTTTTGGATTGAGGATGGCAAGATTGCTTACCCGATTAAAAACTTGCGTTTCAATCAAGTTTTACCTGATATGTTGCGCGATGTGGATGCAGTTAGTGCGGTGAAGCGTTACGGCGGTAGTGTCGTGCCCGGAGTGCGCGTGAAAGCTTTTAATTTCACCAGTATTACTGACAGTTTGTAACTCGCACATTTCTAACAATCTGTAGGGGCGGGTTTCACAAACAATTACAGCCAACAAAGAACAATCTCTCAAACCCGCCCCCACCCAGATTAATGCGAGTGATTTATCGTAAAGGTAGAGTATTTATTTTGATAGTTAGGATTAAAACCAGCTATTATAGTCATCAGTCTGGTGTCTGTTGTTAGTAACAATGCCCAATTCCCAATTCCCAATTCCCAATTCCCAATTCCCAATTATCAATGAATCAATATTTTGCTACAGTTGCGCGCGGTTTAGAAACTATTGCCGCCCAAGAATTAGAACGTTTAGGGGCCCAGGATGTCAAGCCAGATTTTACAGGGGTTTACTTTGCGGGCGATCGCACTTTATTGTACCGCGTCAATCTTTGGTCGAGAACAATTTTTCGAGTGCTAATGCCGATCGCCGAATTCCGGTGTTACAACTCGGATATGCTCTACCGCGAAGTGCAGAAAATCCCTTGGGACGAATACTTATACCCCGAAAATACTTTAGCAGTAAACTGCACCGGCGGCAACGAAAAGTTGAACCACACTCACTTTACAGCTTTGCAGGTCAAAAATGCGATCGCCGACCAACAGCGCCTGCAATTTAACAAGCGTTCTAATGTTGATGTAGAGCATCCCGATTTGCTAATTAACCTTCACATTCATCAAGATAGAGCTATTTTAAGTTTAGACAGTTCTGGCGGCAGTTTGCACCGCCGGGGATATCGACCAGCGATGGGGCTTGCTCCCCTCAAAGAAACCCTAGCTGCGGCTTTGTTGGAGATGGCAGAATGGACGGCAGATTTGCCGTTTTTAGACCCGATGTGTGGTTCGGGAACTTTGCCTTTGGAAGCGACGTTAAAGGGCTTGAATATTGCACCGGGATTGTTTCGAGAAAAGTTTGGATTTATGACTTGGCGGGATTTTGACGAACCTTTGTGGGATGAATTGTGGGCAGAAGCTGAAAATAGTGAGTTACCGGAACTTAAAGAGGTGATTGCAGGGTGCGATCGCGATTCCGATATGTTAACTCAAGCTCGCACGAACGCGCAGCAAGCTGGTATTTCCGGTAAGATTCAGTTTGCTCAAACCGAGTTATCTCAGTTGGAAGCACCGGCAGACAGAGGGGTTCTGATTTGCAATCCTCCCTACGGAGAGCGCCTGGGAGATGCTAGCGAATTGGGAGATTTGTACAAGATGTTGGGGGATATTTTCAAAAATCGTTTTAAAGGTTGGAATGCGTTTATTTTGACGGGAAATAAGGAGTTGGGTAAAAAAGTTGGGCTGAGGACATCGCGGCGAATTCCTGTTTATAATGGCTCGATTCCGTGTACTTTGCTCAAATATGAACTGTATTAGGGGATCGGAGTAGGGAAAATAGCGGTAATGAGGAAGCTACTGCCAAAGTGGAGAAGCAAGAAAGCAGAAGATCGGTGACAAGGCAGACAGAGGCACTAATAGTAAAGGAAAAAAAGAATATCTGCGGAATTAAATGGCTCAACAATAATCAAATTCAAATACCGACTGGGGAAATTATTTCACCTTGATCTGAGGTATGTCACCGCTCATCCCTCGCTCGGCAACAAAGAAACGTGAGCGGAAACAATCTTCCACCCTTGAGGAAACTTCCGCCACATCTGACTCTGCCGCCCCAGACGCACCACTCCATCCATTACACGGCGAAATTCCAGCGTCACAGCCGCTGTGTCTGCATCGAATGTCACGACTTTGAGGTTGAACATTTCTCGATCGACATTTACAGGCGATCGTCCTTGGCGAAAAGCCCTCACCTCATCACTCCCGTACAGGTTCTCCGTCACCCCAAACCGCACGACTTCCGGCGCATCCCAGAACAAATTATCGAGAGTTTCAATATCGTTCGTACAAAGAGCTTTTTCGTATTTTAAATATAGTTCAGTTAACTGGGCCACCACAGCATTATCATTGATAACAGTCATTCGATTTTAGATTTTAGATTTTAGATTTTAGATTGACACCACGGATAAATCCGGGGGCTTGAGGATGCAAGGATTTTGGATTTTGGATTGATTCCACGCATAAATCACGTGGCGGGTACCATCAAGATATTATTGGTCATAAATTGTAGATTTTAAAACTCTTAATTTTCACAGTTTGTGTTTGCAATAAAGAGTAAATTCCTTATTGCAAACACAACTAACTACTGGAAATTAATGCTCTATTTTGAGCGAAATAATCTTGTCACCTTGGCGGATAGCATTGACGACAGACATATCCTCAGTTTTGCCAAAAGTTGTGTGAACTCCATCTAAATGAGACTGGGGAGAATGGCAAATAAAGAATTGGCTACCACCCGTATCTTTACCTGCGTGAGCCATCGATAAAGTTCCTGCCAAATGTTTGTTGGAGTTGATTTCACACTTGATTTTGTAGCCGGGGCCGCCAGTTCCATTGCCTTTTGGACAGCCACCTTGAATCATAAAGTTAGGAATGACTCGGTGAAAGGACAATCCATCGTAAAAACCTTTTTCCGCCAAGTCAACAAAATTCTTCACAGTGTTAGGCGCATCCGCATCGAACAATTCCAAATTGATTGTGCCTTTGTCGGTTTCCATAATAGCGCGGGTCATGATTTCTCCTGGCTTCCTAAAATGAGTGTGTTGCCTGCGTGTTAATTGCGGACTTCGCTTTTATAGCGACAGGTTTCAAACTGTCGTTATATTGTGGCTTTCAGAAGTGTAGCATATTCCCGCAACTCTCATAGGACTTATGTGTGCTTTCTGAGGAAACTCGGTTTATTGCGAGATTTCTGGTTAGCAAAGCCAATATTTTCGGAGACACCGAGTTTGTTACCCTCAGTGATATTTTAATTGTTGGTCACTTGCGGGCGATCGGGTTCTTCCTGAATATCGTTCATATTAAAAATGAAAGGAACCCGACTCGAACCGCTGCCCATCACCAACACTTTTGGCATCTGAGCGCCGCCGCTTCTCCAAGCTTCGATCGCCTCTTTTTGCAGAACTAAATTGCCGCCCTGAGCCTTCAAAGTTTCAGCCAAAAGTCTCTGAGCTTCCGCCCTACCTTGAGCGCGGTTAATGTCAGCTTGAGCCTGTTGTTCGGCTTCCTGAGCCACGTAAACAGCCCTTTGCGCCCGCTGTTCAGCAACCTGTTTCTCCTCAACCGCTTTCGCAAAATCTGTGGAGAATCGAATGTTAACCACGCTCGTATCGAGTACGATTACATCATACTTTGATAGCCTTTCCTTCAGCGCAGTATCAAAGTCTCGCTTCAGTTCACTTCTTTGAGTAATAGATTGTTCGGCGGTTCTGAGTGCAGCCGCTGTTTTAAATGCTTCTTGAGTCTGAGGAGCAATAATTTTTGAGACTATATTCTCCAAAGTTCCTTGAGTCCTTCTGATCTCAACTATTCTCTCAGGATCGAGGCGAAAGTTAATCGCAAAACTGGCATTTAAATCCTGAAGATCTTTAGTCGCACTCTGGGCGGGAACTTCAAATTTTTGCACTGTTACATCGTACACATCAACCTTGGATATTAGCGGGGGTCTGAGGTGAAACCCCTCTAACAATGCTCCATCTGTGGCTTTTCCTAAAACGCTGACTACCCCTGCTTCGCCTGGATTGATGACGACAAAAGAGTTTAATCCCAGGAGTAGCGCGCCTACTAATAGAATCCCAGCGAATGCTGATGATATGCTCTGGAAACTTTGACTTTTCAACTTACACGCTCCTTTGTGATCATTCCATTATAATGGTTAAATAGATTCGGTCGCATCTAAAATCTAAAATTACAATCTAAAATGGATGGGGTTGCCTCTGAAATCTCAAATCTAAAATGGATGGGCTAATGCTCAAAATTGTTAAATATCCTAGAACTTATCACATCGAAGGTTCGCGTTTCCAACCAGGCGATGAAGACCTCGACAGCGTGCCATTTAGTGCTTTGATCGATCGCCCTCTAATTCTAGAAGAAAAGGTAGACGGCGCTAATACAGGCATCAGCTTCGCACCAGACGGACAAATGCTGCTGCAAAGTCGCGGTCACTATCTCACCGGCGGGCCGAGAGAAAAACATTTTAACTTATTCAAACAGTGGGCTTTCAGTCTCAGCGGAACCCTGGGAGAAGTGCTGGGAAATCGCTACATTTTATACGGCGAATGGCTTTATGCCAAACACACTGTTTTTTATGATTTTTTGCCGCACTATTTTATGGAATATGACGTGCTGGACTTAGAAACCAGTCAATTTCTGAGTACAGAATCCCGCCGCAAGTTGTTAAATGGACTGCCGTTAGTGTCCGTTCCCGTGCTGTTTTCTGGATTGTTGAAATCTCCCAAAGAAATGATGCAGTTTATGGAAAAGTCTAATTTTATTCAACCTGGACATTTGGAACGCTTGCGTTTGTACTGCGGGGAATTGGGATTAGATGAAGAACGATGTTTGAAAGAGACTGACAAGAGCGATCGCATGGAGGGTCTGTACATTAAAGTCGAAGAAGATGGCATAGTAAAGGCGCGTTACAAATACGTGCGTGCCAGTTTTCTAACTGCTCTTAAAAACGCAGAAGGACATTGGCTAAATCGCCCAATTGTACCCAATATTCTGCGTCCCGGTGCAGATTTATTTAATTTTAGTTTGTAAACTGATATCTTGCACCATTGTCAAGAACGGGCAAGATGCCCGTTCCACAAAGAATGAATTTTCTTGTGGAACAGGCCGAAAAGCCTGTTCCTAAACAAGTAATTGAGAATGGTGCAAAATGTGAGTAAAGTAAAAACTGCCGACCATTGGCGTCAAATTTCCACGCTCTTTCCCGAAGTCCGGCAGGGGTTTAAACCCCTGACTCAAAGCTAAAGTTCTCTTCAATAGGACTGATGAGTTGTTCAGTCAGATCCAAAAAGTAAAGTTATGAATACACTGTTAGCGCCGCCTTGGACTTTTCCCTTTTGTCCCGAACCGCCCGATTGGTTTCTGGATTGGGACAGCATTCAAAATCATTTCGATTGGATTCAAAACTTAAAAGGATGTCAGCAAGACCCGATTTATCACGCCGAAGGAGACGTTTTAATTCATACCAGAATGGTCTGCGAAGCATTAATATCTTCCCCAAATTGGCGTCAATTACCCGTGCAAGAACGATCGATACTTTTTGCCGCCGCTTTGCTGCACGATGTCGCCAAACCAGCCTTTACAAAAATAGAAGCCGACGGCAGAATTAGCTCAAAAGGTCACGCCCGCCAAGGTGCGAGAATGGTCAGACAAATTTTATCTCAATTCGAGCCGCCTGTGCAGTTTGACATTCGCGAAACCGTGGTAGCGATCGTCCAATTCGGCAGTTTACCCATCTGGCTGATCGACAAACCCAACCCGCAGCAGTCTGTAATTAAAGTTAGTCAAGTTGTCCGCTGCGATTTCCTCGCACTTTTAGCCGAAGCAGACGTGCGCGGCCGCCACTGCGCCGACAAACAAGAATTGCTCGATAAAATAGAACTATTTCGTGAGTTTTGTCAAGAAAATAATTGTTTGGATTCTCCCCGACAATTCCCCTCCGCACACAGCCGATTTATCTACTTCCGCAAAGAGAACGGCAACCCGGATTACTTTGCATTTGACGACACTAAATGCGAAGTAATTTTGATGTCTGGCTTCCCAGGAAGCGGTAAAGATTATTGGATTCGGAAAAATCTCCCCGATTTGCCAGTAATCTCGCTGGATGCACTACGAAAAGAGATGAATGTCCCTCCCGACGAAACCCCTGGAAATGTGGTCACAGCAGCCAAACAAAGAGCACGCGAATACATGAATGAGGGGCGTTCTTTTGTGTGGAACGCCACGAATACAACTAAACAAATGCGCCAGCAATTAATTAATTTTTTTGCTGCTTATCAAGCGCGAATTCGCATTGTTTATCTAGAAGTACCTCTAGAAGAAATATTGCAGCGGAATCGATCGCGCACAGCAACAGTACCGGAAGCAGTTATTCGCAAATTAGCGGCGCGGCTGGATATTCCAGACATCACAGAAGCGCATCAAGTCGAGTGGATCGTTAACAATTAATCTCCCTTTTTACCTCAAACTGTTAGAGCCCCGACTTCTTTAAGAAGTCGGGGCTCTGGATATTAGGTTTGGGGTTTCCCTTGATATCAATGAGTTTGATAATTTTCCTCAGTCCAGCAGCGCGGCAGATTTTCACCGGAAGGAAAGACTAAATTACTTTTTGGAAAAGTTGCTTTGTCTTGCTCTTCTTGACCTGCTTGATTTTTTCCCGGCACTTCATTTTTTGTAGGGCTGATTAAAGCCTCTACATCCAGGATTTCTATCAAGTCGCCTGATTCTTTTTCTTGTAAAAGCATAGTTTCTCCTTGTCAGTTGAATGCGAGTTAGGGTTTGAGGACAACTTTGATGCAGTTGTCTTTTTTGTTGAGGAAAATCTCGTAGGCGTGGGGCGCTTCATCCAATTTCATTCGGTGCGTAATTACGAATGACGGGTCAATTTCGCCTTTTTGAACGCGATCGAGCAAAGGCCGCAAATAGCGGTGAACGTGCGTTTGTCCCATTTTCAGGGTCAAGCCTTTGTTGAAAGCTCCACCTAACGGCACTTTGTCAACAAAGCCGCCGTAAACGCCGGGAATTGAGACTGTGCCGCCTTTGCGGCAAGCTACGATTACTTGTCGCAGGGCAGTGGGTCGATCGCTTTCCAGGCGCACGGCTTGCTTGGCTTTGTCGTACAAAGCGTCGAGACCGGTGCCGTGGGCTTCCATCCCCACCGCGTCGATGCAGGCGTCAGGCCCGCGTCCCCCCGTCATTTCGGTGACGGCTTCCCCGGCGTCTATTTCTTCGTAATTGATGATTTCAGCTTTGGCTGCAGCCGCCATTTGCAAGCGTTCCGGTACGCGGTCGATCGCAATTACTCGATCGGCCCCCAGCATAAACGCGCTTCTGATCGCAAATTGTCCGACTGGCCCGCATCCCCAAACTGCTACAGTATCCCCCGGCTGAATGTTGCAGTTTTCGGCCGCCATGTAACCGGTAGGAAAGATATCGGTGAGGAACAATACTTGTTCGTCCGAAAGTCCGTCGGGAATTTTTAAAGGGCCGACATCTGCAAACGGAACCCGCGCGTATTCTGCTTGACCTCCTGCATAACCACCCGTTAAATGCGAGTAGCCAAACAGTCCAGCCGGCGAATGACCGTAAATTTTTTCAGCCAGCCCTGCATTGGGGTTGGAGTTGTCGCACAGCGACCACAAATCGCGGTTGCAAAAGAAGCAACTGCCGCAAGAAATAGTAAAAGGAATGACGACGCGATCGCCCTTTTTTAAATTCTTGACTTCACTGCCGAGTTCGACTACTTCCCCCATGAATTCGTGGCCCATGATGTCACCCGATTGCATTGTCGGGATGTAGCCGTTATAGAGGTGCAAATCTGAGCCGCAGATTGCTGTAGACGTGATTTTAACTATCGCATCGCGCGGATTGATAATTGTTGGGTCTGGTACATTATCAACTCGCACATCATTTGCTCCGTGCCAGCAAAGAGCTTTCATTATTTTTTTTCCTCTATTTAACTACTAGCTAGCAGATTTTTGATTCTAAATCTTACCTTTACTAAGCCGATAAATTACTCGCTTCGATATTTTTAATTCTAAGCATATAAAATATTTTATCTCTCTATCCGAGGTATAATTTAAAAATCTATCTTCCGGCTGTTTTAAATAACAAAAATGTAAAGTTTACGCCCCTAAAATGCGGAAAGTTTGACATTATTGTGTTAACGCCCAACTTTTATAGCAAGCACGCTCGACGGTTAAGACGTTCCTAATTGCTGAAATCATTGCGGAAGATTGCTTCTTCTTTCTTTTTACGGTGAGCGAACTTGAAAGGCTTTCAACATCTGCTATAACAGTTAATAACGAGATGGATGAGGTTGTTTTTGTCGATCGCCGATCCCTATCCTCTCACAATAGATAAAATATCCGCCATAAGTCTCACTGTAGCGGCTGCTTGGACTCACATTAGATAAGTAGCGAGATAAAAATTCTCAACTAAAAGCGGGTTTATCGATTATTAAGTAGGGTGCCTGACTTTTGTATAGCTCAACACTCTTCACCAATATAGACAATCACGCACCCTGCTTAAGGAGGATTAATCGTCAAATATTGTATATTTAGTTATAGCTAAAAGCCGAGCTTGCGCTAAAGTTGTTAAAGATTAAAATTTATCGATCGCCTTTTATGCCTTACACTGCATCTACCCCAACAGATCCCAATCAACCCAACATCCGCAATGCCGACCACCGCCTACTAGAATTCACCAAGCTGACGCCGATGATGCAGCGGTATGTGGAAGTGAAAGAACAGTATCCCCACGCACTTTTATTGTTTCGAGTCGGAGATTTTTTTGAGTGTTTTTTCCAAGATGCAGTTACTATTTCGCAGGAATTAGAACTTGTTTGTACTAGCAAAGAAAGCGGCAAAGAAATTGGCAGAGTGCCGATGACAGGAGTGCCGCACCACGCCCTCGACCGCTACACTTCAATGTTAGTAGAAAAAGGCTATGCTGTAGTAGTTTGCGACCAAGTTGAAGATGCCTCGATTGCTGCGAAAGAAGGCCGTCAAGTCAAGCGAGAAATTACCCGCATTCTCACTCCCGGAACTTTGACTGATGACGGAATGCTCAAACCCAGGCAAAATAATTTTTTAGCAGCAATTGTGATAGCGGGGGAACATTGGGGATTGGCTTATACAGATATTTCTACGGGAGAATTCGTCACTACCCAAGCAGATAGTTTAGAACAATTAACTCTTGAATTGCTGCGCTTGCAACCTTCGGAAGTCTTGGTACCGACTAATGCGCCGGATTTGGTGACTATGTTGAGGCCCGGAGAGAAATCCGAGCATTTACCCGATTGTTTGCCTAATTCATTCTGCTATTCTTTGCGATCGCAAGTTCCGTTTAGTTTGTCCGAAGCAAAACAGAGAATCCTGCAAAAATTCAAAGTGCGATCGCTCGAAGGCATGGGATGCGGCCACCTTTCCCTCGCAGTGCGCGCCGCCGGCGGTTTGCTGCAATATATCGAAGAAACTCAAAAGGAAAAAGCAGTTTCTTTGCAAAGATTGCACACTTACACTCTCACCGATTTTCTCATACTCGACTACCAAACCCGCCGCAATCTCGAAATTACTCAAACAGTGAGAGATGGGGTTTTTCATGGTTCGCTGCTGTGGGCTATAGACAAAACCAGCACCGCAATGGGAGGCCGCGCTTTGCGCCGCTGGGTGCTGCAACCTTTGCTCAACATTAAAGGCATTTGCGCCCGACACGACACGATTCAAGAATTAGTAGAAAATAACGCCCTGCGCCAAGATTTGCAGCAGTTGCTGCGCCAAATTTACGACATCGAAAGACTGACAGGCCGCGCCGGTTCGGGAACAGCTAGCGCGCGGGATTTGGTCGCTTTAGCTGATTCTCTGGGAAAACTGCCGCAATTAGCCTCGATCGCAGCCCAAGGGATCTCGCCCTATTTGAAAGCGCTGCAAAATGTACCGCCAATTTTAGAAGAATTAGCAAGTAAAATTCACGATCATTTAGTTGATGAACCGCCGATTCATTTAAAAGAAGGAGGCTTGATTCGATCGGGAATCAATCCGATGCTAGATGAAATGCGCCAAACTGCATCAGCAGACCAAGAATGGATTGCAAATTTAGAAGCCACTGAGAGAAAGCGCACCGGAATTTCTAATCTAAAAGTAGGCTATAATAAAGCTTTCGGCTATTACATCAGCATTACCAAATCGAAAGTAGACCAAGTGCCGAAGGACTACACCCGCAAGCAAACTCTCACCAATGAAGAACGTTATAGCACTGAAGAATTAAAAGAAAGGGAAGTGCGAATTCTGACGGCGCGGGAAGATTTAAATCAATTGGAATACGATATTTTTGCTAAAGTGCGATCGGAGGTAGGAGAACACGCCGAAATTATTCGCAACGTTTCCCGCGCCGTGGCGGCGGCCGATGTTTTGTGCGGTTTAGCAGAAGTAGCAGTTTACCAGAATTACTGCCGCCCGACTATGACAGAAAGTCGGGAAATTAAAATTATTGAAGGTTGTCATCCCGTGGTAGAAAAGTCTTTGCCGCCGGGATTTTTTGTACCTAATTCGGCTTTTTTGGGTCGGGAAGCAGCGCTAAACCGCCCAGATTTAATTATTTTAACCGGGCCGAATGCTAGTGGCAAGAGTTGTTATTTGCGGCAGGTGGGCTTGATCCAGTTAATGGCGCAGATGGGCAGTTTTGTGCCGGCGAAAGCTGCGAGTTTGGGAATTTGCGATCGCATTTTTACCCGCGTCGGCGCAGTAGATGATTTGGCAACCGGTCAGTCTACGTTTATGGTGGAAATGAACGAAACTGCAAATATTCTCAATCACGCGACGCCGCAATCATTGGTTTTGTTAGATGAAATTGGCAGGGGAACGGCGACGTTTGACGGACTTTCGATTGCTTGGTCTGTGGCAGAATATTTAGCAACTGAGATTCGGGCGCGGACCATTTTTGCGACTCACTATCACGAATTGAATGAGTTAGCTTCTATTTTGGATAATGTCGCAAATTATCAGGTGACAGTGAAAGAATTGCCGGATCAAATCGTATTTTTGCACCAAGTTCAGCCTGGAGGTGCTGACAAATCTTACGGAATTGAAGCGGGCAGATTAGCTGGTTTACCGCCGTCGGTGATTGACCGGGCGAGACAGGTGATGAAGCAGATTGAGAAACATAGCAAAATTGCGATCGGGCTGCGGAAAGGTGTTAAAAAAGATGGTAAAAAAGAGTCTGAGGGGGAACAGTTGGATATTTTTGACGATTGAAATTTCCGGTGGTAAAAAAAGTTTGTAGTAACTTCTATATTGCACCATTTTCAATCAGCCTTTCAGGGGCGGGCAGGATACCCACCCCACAAGAAAATTTAATTTTTGTGGCACAGGCATCCTGCCTGTTCTCGATCATGGTGCAATATCTCAGTTACTACTTTTACAACAAACCAGGAACGCTGCAACAAATCTAACGTCCATTTTGCAACTTTCTTACCTCTTTGTGCACGCTCATCCCAATTTCCAAAGCCTCATTTAGCAACCGCCCGTATTCAGTCGCCCGATCGCTCGCATCCACCGCCATCAAAGCAGCCAAATTACTTTCAATATTAGCAAATAACTCGTAACGGCGACCTAGAAATTTCTGATTTTCCCTGAGAATCCTTTCTGTTTTCAAAGCACAGACTAAACTTTCTCTAGTAATTTTTAATGCTTCAATTGCATCTCCTCGGTTAATTAAATTGGCTTGTAAATTGCCAGCAGCCGTTAGGCGATCGATAATATCTAAAGCCTGAATCACCTCATGATACTTCTCAACTTCATCCAGCAGACCCGCCAGCGTTGCCAGAGGCTTTGCCTTAACCCATTTATAGACATTCCAAGCCACAGTAATCGCCAGCGAGAAACCCAAAGTTATTTGTAAAACCCGGACAAATATCTCAGCATCGCTAAATGAACCAACATTATGTTGATTAGCCAGTAAAGCAATCGGCAGCGAAACAACTAATGTCAGGCAAAATATCAGCAACTCATTCAACAAAAGAGAAAATAGCTTTTTGCCATCCCGGAGTGCAGCAGGTCGGTAAAAATCCCCTGCAAAACCGTCGCTCAAAGCTATTCCGCTCAAATCTTCCAACTCCTTCTCAGAAATTTTTAACTCATCTAAATCCGCTTGTATCACTCTTTAAAATCTCCTTTAATTGGGATTAATTACGATCCTCCCAGAGACATAATTGATTGCCACAGACTCATATAAAAATTGCTGTCTCGGTTTCTGAACAGTTGAAAAGCTTGTCCCGGTGCGCCAAAAAACGGTCTTAGCGTCCATCCCAATTGACTGCCAACAAACGCATAAAGTCCCAACCAGAAGCGCAAAATATTTAGCCTGATGTCTTTGCCTTCCGCATCTTGTTCTGCAAGAAAGTGCATTCCTTGATAAATGAAACTTACTCCCAAAAATCCTGTGATTGCCATGATAGCAACATTCAGCACCAGATAAAAATTGTAATTGGTACTGCTTATGAGGAAAAACAAACTAACAGGTGCAAATCCAAACAGCAAAACGCTAATCATCGCCATCGCTGTCATCAACAATGTCAAATACTGTTCAAACGTTCGTTTAGAGCCAAACATGACATTAAAAAAGTACAGTGTGGGAAAGCAGATAATCAGCGTCAGCAAGTAAAGTGCTGGCAACTTAATTGCTGAAACCAGACATTGCATCCACGTACTAGATGCGCCTAATATCGCTCCGTAAATGCCAAAAAATACGGTACTAGAAATCAACAAACCGAAAATTTTAGATTTGAGCTTGACACCTTGGCGAATTTCTTCGAGAAATTGTTGCCGTTCCCGCAGCAAATACATTACTACTGAAAAATATTTCACGGGTTCTCCTTGTGACTGATGCGACTCCGGATCAGTCATAACTCAAGCTGAGTTCGATCGCCAAGCTTGTCAAATCAGGCCACTCTATGTTAACCAATTATTCTTGTACCCAGCTCACCACAAGCTAAGAGGTAGAGGCGTTTTGATAGATAGCTGCAAAGCTAAACGGCTCAAACCGAATACAGTTATGCGTTGTATTCAATTTGTATTCATTTGTCTCCAAATTGTCTCCAAAAAGGGCGATCGGGTAGTCATTTGATACTCAGTTGATACTCAGTATGGTCGTTCCGTAGTCAAATCGTAGTCATTTTGTATCCAATTTCTAGTCAATTTCTAGTCAACTTGAGCCATGACAAGGCGAAAGAATCAGCAATAAAAAACCTCAAACCGTTGATTTCTCGTGGGTTTGAGGTTTTTATAGAAGTAAGCGGGCAGCGGGAATCGAACCCGCATAGTTAGCTTGGAAGGCTAAAGTTTTACCACTAAACTATGCCCGCGCACAGAAACTAAATATACCACAAGTCTCTGGGGATTGCAATAGGCCTGTGCAAAATTTTTGAATATCTCCCTCACACTCGCTGAATCGGGACTTGCGACCCGACGATCGCCCCCTCAACCCAAAAATCCCCGTCTCCGATGCTGCGTAAGGCTTTACGGATGGAAATAATCGTAAATTTGCTGCGCCAGACGCGGGCCAATCCCAGAAACTTCTGCCAACTGTTCGGGAGTCGCTAAACGGAGATAGTCGATCGACCGAAAATGTGCCAACAATTGTTTTTGTCGGTGGTGTCCCAATCCGGGAATTTCATCAAGGCGCGATCGCTTCATTCTCTCGCTTCTTCGATCCCGGTGAAAACTCACAGCAAACCTGTGGGCCTCATCCCGCACCCGGCGCAATAATTGTACTCCAGGCTGCTCAGAATTAGTTGGCAGCGGCAAAGATTCCCCCGGCAAAAATATCTCCTCTCGCTGCTTTGCCAAACTGACAACGCGCAACTCTTCTAGCAAATTCATCTCCCGCAAAACAGCCACAACTGCTGACAGTTGACCTTTGCCGCCATCTATCATAATTAAGTCTGGTTTGTCGGAAATAGTATGAGAAACCGATGATAAATTGCTGAGTTCTTCAGGTTCTTCTAAATCGCTAAATCCATCTTCCATCTTCCCTCTTTCTTCTTCCTTCAATCCTCGGAATCGGCGACCGATAACTTCTGCTAAACTAGCAAAATCATCAGAATGACCCGATTTAATTTCAGGATTTTTAATTTTGTAATGGCGGTAGTGTTGATTGGCGGGCAAACCGTCAATAAATACGACGCGGGAAGCTACGGCGTCAGAACCTTGAATGTGAGAAATATCGTAACCTTCAATGCGGCGAGGAACTTCTGGCAAATCGAGAATTTCTGCTAAATCTTCCATTGCTTGAGAATTGCGATCGCTCAATCTTTGCATTCTCGCCAATTCATACTCAGCATTGCGTTCCACCATCTCAATCAACTCAGCTTTAGTTTGGCGCTGCGGGGTCAAAATCGTAACTTTTCGCCCCTTACGATTGCTCAACCAATCTGCTAATATTTCCCCTTCTGGCAATTCGTACTGCACTGAAATTTCGCTGGGAATTTCTACGGATTCGACATTTTGATAGTGTTCTTCCAACACGCGCTGCAAAATCGCTCCGGCCTCTACCCCCCCTCGTTCTCCCCCTTGCAAAGGGGGGGAGGAAATAGAAAGTTGAGATAACTCTTGCTCCCCCTTTGCAAGGGGGGGTTGGGGAGGTATTTCTGCCATAAATCCCAATCTTCCGACCAATTGTCCGGCCCGAATTTGGAACAATTGAACGCAAGCGTGCTGGGTGTCGGCCGCAAGTGCGATCGCATCTCTGGAAACCGTATCGTCGGGTAAAGACACTTTTTGACCCGCACTCAAAGACTGCAAACCCTTAATTTGATCGCGAATGCGCGCCGCCGTTTCAAAGTTTAAATCTTCGGCTGCCTCTTCCATTTGGGGTTCTAAAATATCGAGTAATTCCTGAGTTCTTCCCTGGAAAATCATCGCTACTTTTTGGATGATTTTATGATATTCCTCCGGCGAAGTTAACCCTTGACAAACGCCAACGCAGCGCCCGATGTCGTAGTTCAAACAGGGACGGTCTTTAAACAGCGGTTGAGGGCGCTGCCGCAGCGGGAAAATCCGCTTAATTAAATGCAGCGTACTCCGCAGCGCCCCTGTATCGACGTAGGGGCCATAGTAGCGGTCTTTTGCACTACCTGCGCGGCGTTTGCGGGTGATAAAAATGCGCGGGTATTCCTCCGACCAAGTTATGCACAAATAAGGATATTTTTTATCATCTTTGAGGAGGACATTAAAGTAAGGTTGGTGCTGTTTTACGAGGTTTGCTTCTAATGCTAAAGCCTCCGCTTCTGTGTCGGTGGCGATGAATTCAATTTCGCGCACTTGCTGCACCATCATCGCGATGCGGGGACTGAGATTCTGGCTTTCGCGGAAGTAGGAACGGACGCGGTTTCGGAGTTTTTTGGATTTGCCGATGTAAAGGATGCGATCGCTCTCGTCTCGCATTAAATATACACCAGGAACCGCCGGAATTTCTTTGAGGCGACTTTCTAGGCGTTCCGAGTCTTTAACTAACGGCAGAGTTTTTGTGGATGGCATTGCAAGCTATCTCAGCAAAAGAGAGACTGATTGTAGACTCTTTTATTTTAGCTTAATTGTGCCGATTTTTACTGCTGCTACCGTCGCCAAACCCACCTATTAAACTTCAAAATCAGTTACAATATCTGAGATAAAAACTTGCGGGTGCGTTCTTCCTTCGGGTTCTGAAAAAACTCTTCCGGCTGCGCTTCTTCCACTAAAACACCGCCATCCATCAATACAATGCGATCGGCAACTTCGCGCGCAAACCCGACTTCGTGAGTCACCACTACCATGGTAATTCCCGTTTGAGCCAAATTTCGCATTACATCTAAAACTTCCCGCACCATCTCCGGGTCTAATGCTGATGTCGGTTCATCAAACAGCATTATTTTAGGCTGCATTGCTAGAGAACGTGCAATAGCGACCCGCTGCTGTTGTCCTCCAGACAACTGTCCGGGATATTTTTTTGCTTGTTCCAAAATTCCCACTCTTTCTAACAGTTGCATTGCCACTTCTTCAGCTTTTTTCTTCGGCCAGCGGCGCACCCATACTGGGGCTAGCATGACATTTTCCAAGACTGATAAGTGGGGAAACAGGTTGAATTGCTGAAACACCATTCCTACTTCGCGGCGAATTGTCTCGATGTTGCGTAAGTCGTGGGAAAGTTCGATTCCGTCGATCGTAATTTTACCTTGTTGGTATTCTTCTAAGGCGTTGAAGGTGCGAATAAACGTCGATTTTCCCGAACCAGAGGGCCCCATCACGACAACGACTTCACCTCGGTTTACGGTCATGCTAACGCCGCGCAGTACGTGAAATTGTCCGTACCATTTGTGGACGTTTTCTGCTACGATTACTCTTTCTGGGCTTGTTTGCTGAGTTTCCATAATTTTTTTACTTTTTAACCGCAGATGGAGGCTGATGAACGCTGATGAAAGTAGATGAGTTTTTAGCGCTGACCTACTCCTAAAGTTCGCTCTATTTTGCGGCTGGCTAGGGACATTGAGTAGCAGAATATCCAATAAATGATGCCGACGAATATGTAAACTTCGGCGTATCTGCCGATATAGGATGGATTTGCTAAAACTGCGCGGGATATTCCGATTAATTCTAACATTCCGAATAGAGATAGCAGGGAGGTATCCATGAATAATCCGATGAATTGACCGCCGATCGCAGGAATGACTATTCGCAGTGCTTGAGGCAGTACAATTAGAATTGTGAGTAGGGGTGTATTGAGTCCGATCGACCTCGCTGCTTCTATTTGTCCCCTGGGTACGGCCTGCAAGCCACCGCGCACGTTTTCTGCCAAGTATGCCGCACTAAATAACGTTAATCCAGCAATGGCTCTTATTACTCTATCCAATTTGGGATATTCGGGCGGTAGGAATAATTGCAGCATTACTTGACCTAAAAATAAAATGCCAATTAATGGTAAACCGCGAATAATTTCAATGTATAATGTTGATAACAATCTCACAACAGGTAAAGAACTTTGTCTGCCGAGTGCTAGCAATACTCCTAAAGGAAAGGAAAGCACAATACTAATAACTGCTAAAAACAGTGTCAATACTAAACCGCCCCAATCATTTGTTGACACTTCTGTCAAACCCAACCCCCCTTTAATTAGCCACAAAATTATCGGGAAGGAAATAGCCCAAACTGCCGGCATCCAGCCCATAATTTTTGGGTTAATTTGCCTTCCGATGGCATAGCTGGCGGCGGCTGCGATAATAATTCCTAAGAGGTAGAAGCGAGAGGTTAGGTCGATCGGCGAAATGACCGCACCCACAACCGCAGCACCGAGTATAATTAGTAAAGGCGGATTCCAAAGACGTTCTTGCCGCTGAATGTTTCCCCAAGTTAATCCTCCCAACAAGGCGATTATGGCCGTTACTATCCACAGCCGCCAGTACGATTCGCTGGGAAATCTGCCGGCGAAAAATAGCGGCAAGTTAGCTTCTAATACGCGCCATTGAGCTTTTGTTGTTGCCCAAACGATAATTCCTTTAATAGTTTGGAAGGCGATAATTAGGCAAACTACTGTCAGAATGCTGTTGTACCAGGTACTAAATAAATTTTTGCGCGCCCAATTCCAAGGGGTAGGCGATTCGGTGGCTGGGGGCGGTAATACAGGGATAGTTTCCATATTTTAGATTTTAGATTGCTTGCTGAATTGCACTTGCTAATATTCCTAATATTTTATTGACATCTATTAGGTAATATTCGGTAAAGTCAACTTCAATGATTTGTTCTTTGAGTCTTAAAAATCTCCAGGTTTGACCGCTAGTAACAGCCCCATAAATTATTGTGGCATTTTTGTTGCCTTCGCATTCATTAAATATTCTAGCTGCCAACATTTCTGCGACGCATGGCCCCAAGCCTGCATTAATATCTTCGTTTTGTGCTTCTACGATAGCAACTACAGGTGCGGTAAGAATTAATAAGTGTGAAGAACGACTAATCAAAAAATCGCAATTTCCATTTAATCCTTTTTCGGCATCAACTGTAAAATCTATTCCACAAAAAATACCAATTTGATGGTTGAACAGTTTTCTAAGTTCTATTAAAATCGGTGCGGTAATCATGGACGATCGAGATTTGTCCGTATTGCTGCTTAAGGCTATGGGTACGTTCTCTTTTAGAACTTCTACAAGCAAGGAACTTGGTTCTAATTCGGCCACAGTAGCGAACAGATCGATTCGATCGCAAATCGTCAAACCGAAATTTTTTGTTACTGTTTTTAAGTTAAAATCTTTGTAAGTCATTTCAACTTTAGTTCGAGATATTATAACTTAACTTCTGACCTCGCTATCAACTGTCAACTGTTGTTTACCTTTCCTTGATTTGTACAGTTTTATTGTACCAATTCATGAACAGAGAAACTATCAAACTAATTGTTAGATATGTTACCATGATAATTAACATTGCTTCGATCGCCCGACCGGTCTGATTCAACGTCGGAGAGCCCACAACAAAATAAACGTCGGGATAAGCAACCGCAACCGCTAAACTCGAATTCTTAGCTAAATTCAGATACTGACTGGTTAAAGGAGGCACAATCACCCGCAAAGCTTGCGGCAAAATTACCATCCGCATCATGGTTCCAGACTTTAGCCCCAAAGACTTTCCCGCTTCCCACTGGCCTTTCGATACTGACTGAATTCCGGCCCGGACAATTTCTGCAATGTAACTGCCAGTATACAAGCTGAGTCCTGTCACCAATGCTGCAAATTCTGGAGTTAATTTTAATCCTCCTTCGAGTTGCAATGCTGGTGTCAGGCGGGGGAAATCTAGACGAAAAGGCAGATTTTTGGTAATAATCCAAGCTAAGATTGCACTTAGCCCGATCGCACCTACAGCCCAAAACAACTGTCTTCCCGGCTTAGCTTCTTCCAACATCACCCGCGCCCGCCACATCCACAGCCCCGCCGCCGCCAAAACTCCGATAGTTAGCAAAATCACCCAAATCTCAAAACCCGGCAAAGCCACAGGCCAAGGTACACCAATGCCGCGATTTGTCAAGTAAATCGGCCCCCTCATCTGCTGATTGTCTTCGAGTTTTGGCAGGGAAATGAAAACTGCAAAATACCAGAAAAATAATTGCAGCAATAACGGCGTATTTCGCAAAATTTCCACATACAAACCAGCCAAATGCCGCAGCAGCCAATTGTCGGAAAGACGCGCAATTCCAACCGTCAAACCCGCAACTGTTGCGAAAATAATGCCGAGACCCATTACCCGCAGCGAGTTGATTAAACCGACAAAATATGCTTGTCTGTAACTGTTTTCGGGAGTGTAGGGAATCACGCTTTCGCCGATGTCAAAGGATGCTTGGGAATTGAGAAAATCAAATCCAAATGCAATCCCCAGTTGCGAGTAATTGGCACTGAGATTGTCCCAGAGAATCGCGATAACAACTATTACTAAAATTAGGGCGATCGCCTGTCCGGCTATTTTCCAGAAGCGATCGTCCCGCAGCAGTTTTGATATATCTTTAAATTTGGGCGATTTCTGCGATTTGCCCGGTTGAGGTTCTGGATTCATAACTTAAATTATATTTGATAAATCTGCTGGCAAATCCAAGCTAGATTGAGCTTTGGTGCGTGATATCGTTTCCGGTAGCATCGGAATGATTTAACCGCAGAGGGCGCAGAGAACGCAGAGGGAGAGAATACAGAGATGAATACAGGACGATGCAACCGGATTTGATATGACTTGATAGTTACTCGATTGGCGATCGGGATTTTTAAAGTCACGCACCCTACATAGCTTTGGTGCGTGACAGTTAACAGTTAACAGTCAACAGTCAACAGTTAACAGTCAACAGTCAACAGTCAACAGTCAACAGTCAACAGTCAACAGTCAACAGTCAACAGTTAACTAAAATTAGCGGAACGGCGGCGAGTAAAGCAAACCGCCATCTTTCCAAAGTCTGTTTTGACCCCGTTCTAACTTGAGTATACTTTTGGGGCCGAGGTTGCGATCGTACATTTCCCCGTAATTCCCCACTTTCTTAATAACGCGGACGGCGTAGTCGTTCGGGAGTCCGAAACCTTTACCTAAATCTCCTTCTGTTCCTAGCAAACGTTTGACGTTTGGGTCTGTAGTGCTTGCCACAATTTTGTCTACATTTCCTGAATTAATTCCCAAATCTTCAGCTTCAATCGCCGCAAAAACGATCCATCTCACCGCGTCAGACCATTTAGGATCGCCGCTTTTCACCGCTGGGGCTAACGGTTCTTTTGACATCACGATCGGCAAAACCACATTATTCTCGGAATTCGGCAAAGTTGTCCGCTTCGAGACTAGCTGCGATCGATCGGCAGTAACACCTTGACAGCGACCTTCTTGATAAGTAGCAAAGGTAGCATTCACATCTTCAAACACCACAGGAGTGTATTTAATTCCTAATTTTCGCATTTGGTCGGACAAATTTTGTTCAGTGCTCGTACCTGTCTGCACGCAGATAGATTTGCCCGCAAAATCTTTTAAACTTTTGATGCCGCTGTCTTTTTTGACCATGATGCTTTGAGAGTCATAAAAGATCACCGGGCCAAATTCCAGTCCGGTAGTGGTGTCGCGACTCGCGGTGTAGGTGGTATTTCGGCTGAGAATGTCGATTTCTCCCGCCTGCAAAACTGTAAATCTATCTTTAGCGTTGAGTTTTCGGTACTCGACTTTTTCGGGATCGTCAAATATTGCCGCCGCGACAGCCCTGCACACATCCACATCCAGTCCCGAATATTTGCCTTTTTCGTCTACAAAGCTAAAACCCGGTAGTTCGCCGCTGACGCCACAAATCAGTTTGCCGCGGCTGACAATTGTATCTATCCGGCTGGAACCTTGTTGCGAGTTGCCGCCTGCTGCAGTTGTTGCTGTTGTTTGTCCGGTTTGTGCCGATCGATCCCTACAAGACGCCAACGGTGCCACAAATAACACACTTGCTAGTAGCAGAAATCCCCATTTACGCATAGATTTTAGTACAACGCTTTCCTGACAATCCTACCTTGTAGCTGTCAGAACTGTGGCGATCGGCTATCTACACAGCTTCCGGTTTCAAATTAGCCGTTCTGCATCCGGTGCTGCACAGCGGCAAGTGCACCGACTACCCGCCTGTTTTTTTTTGAGCAAGCTGGGAGTCCAAAGTTAGAAACCCGGTTTCTGGCTGGAGGTGTGGTCGTCAAACCTCAGATTTATCCCTGAAACCCGGTTTCTTTTCTGCTATTTCTGCCCAGCGCGAGCGATCGTCGCCCTTCCCTGGAATATTTATCCGATTTTGATTGAATCCGCTCACAGTAGCTCTGGTGCCAGCCGCTGCTCAGCTAAATCGCGGATTAGGCACAGCCGAGACTGGATGTATTCGTCCAACAAATCTGCTTCTTTGCCATTGAGCGCAGAGTTTGTCTTTAACTGTTTCAGCAGCCACTGTACCAGGGTGGCATCGTCTAAATTGACTAACAGAGTAGCTTGGGTGGTCTCAATTAATGACCAGAGTTGGCGTAACATGACTGGAGTCATAAAACCTCGTTGAGCGTAAATACGCACTAATGGGCGGGCATAGCGAAAAGCTGGTCTTGGTGTCTCAAGCCGATAGACGAAAAGCACCCTCATGTCCATCGGCTTAATGATTATTTTATATTTGACCACAATAACTTAAGACAGTAGTGTCACAAGTTACAACACACAAGATGTTATAAGAGTTCCCAATTCCTTCACATTGAGATAAACATCTTGATAAAAGATTAAAAATCTTTACACGCGCTCGCTCGCGAGGGCTGCCAAGAGCTGTCCGCGATCGGGCTCCACGGGCCCGGTTCAAAAGAAAATTGATTGATTACTCAGTAGCCACCAACTTTTCAACCCCCGCCAGAATTATTTCTAATTCAGCGATGATTTTTGTAGCCCCCTCCAAATCATTTGATTCGGCCAGACTTTGAAGCTGATCTGCCATATTGGGCATTAACCGCACCGCCGCCGTAGCGCTGACACCTTTAATTTGATGAGCGTGGCGCGCCAGTGCCTCCATATCTCCAGAGGCGATCGCCTCCTTAGCAGCTTCTAAATAACTACCAGTATCAACCACAAAAGTTTGCAGTATTTCCCGCTCAAACTCTAAATCAGCGCCCGAAATTTCGTGCAAACGTGCCATATCGACTACCGATTCGATATCGGTTTCAGAACTTTGAAGTTCCTCCCCATTAAACTTGGCAGTTTCAATTTTTAGCTTGGCCGACCAATTTTCTAGTACCGATTTTAACTTTTCGATCGAAATAGGTTTGCTAATATAATCGTCCATGCCCGCCGCCAGACACTTTTCCCGATCGCCCTTCAAAGCATTCGCCGTCATCGCAATCACCACCGTCTTTTGATGCGGCTCCATCTTCCCAGCAGCATCTGCCGCTTCCCGGCGGCGCAATTCCAGCGTTGCTTCATAACCATCCAAAACCGGCATCTGACAGTCCATCAACACAATGTCATACTTTTTCAGAGCAACCATAGATAGCGCCTCTACACCGTTATTCGCGACATCCGCAGTGCATCCCAAAACTCTGAGTTGATTGAGACCAACTTTTTGATTGATTGGAGTATCTTCAACTAATAAAATCTTTAAACTTGCTAACTCCCGGTTGTCAATAGCTGAGGCTCGATTGGAAGTTGAATTGGCCAGCGGCTCATCAATCAGCGTCATCGGGGCGATCGCATTCGCCAAGCAATCAAATAGTCGGTGAGCTTTAACAGGTTTAGTTAAATACCCGCTAAAACCGCTATCTACCAAGCGTTTCGCCTCTGCAAGCTGATTCATTGAAGTCAGCACCACCCACTTTGTCTGCTGCATTGCCGGCTCAGAAATCCTCAAGCGTTCGAGACTTCCCGCCACCATTTCCGGCAACTGAATATCAACCAAAACGATATCGTAAGGGGAATTAAGGCTGACAGCTTTATACAGAGATGCGATCGTCATCCAACCGTTCTCAACCTCCTCAACTTCCATTCCCCACAAAACAGCCATTCTCACTAGCACTTTTCGTACTGTCGGCTTGTCGCTGGCAACTAACATTTTTCGCCCCGCCAGTACCGTTTCAAAATTCACTTCGCACGCTGTCCCGACAGCAGTTAAATTTTCCTTAACTGTCGGCACAGTAAACCAAAAAGTCGAGCCTTGGCCAGGGGTACTTTCCACACCGATTTGCCCACCCATTAACTCCACCAACTCCTTAGAAATAGCCAGCCCCAAACCAGTACCACCGTATTTTCTTGTCGTAGAGGCATCAACTTGAGTAAAAGATTGAAACAGCTTCTTTTTGTCTTCGGGAGCAATCCCAATTCCTGTATCTGTGACTTTAAACAGCAGGAGCATCGAGTCATTATTTTCTATTTTTACCGATTCTATATTTTCTAAAATTTTCTGATTATCGCTGGCTGCTAACAACCCAGGATTACTAGCATTAGCCACCTCAATTACCACTTCTCCTGCTTCTGTAAACTTAATAGCATTGTTGATCAAATTAGTGAGTATTTGCCGCAACCGCGCTGCATCACCTTTAATTTGCAGTGGCACGTCGCTGTCAATCAGTGCCACCACTTCTATACCTTTTTCTTGTGCGGGAGTTGCCAACAAATCCAGCACTTCATTCATACAGATACTGAGGTTAAATTCTAGTATTTCTAAGCGCATTTCTCCGGCTTCCAGTTTGGAGAGATCTAGAATATCGTTAATGATGGAGAGTAAATTTTGACCGCTGAGTTTCAGCGTCTGTACAAAGTCAAGCTGTTCGGGAGTAAGATTCGTTTTCAGCAGCAAATCAGTCATCCCCATCACTCCATTCATCGGAGTACGGATTTCGTGACTCATATTTGCTAAAAATAGCGACTTCATTCGAGACGCTTCCAGGGCTGCTTCACGGGCCTGCTGCGCTTGTTCAAAAAGAGTAGATTGCTGAATGGCGATCGCCAACTGCACGCTCAACCTTCCCAGCAAATCCACCTCAGAATCAGTCCAAACGCGCGGAGATCTGCACTGATGGGCAATCAGCAACCCCCACAAGCGATGTTGACTCGTTTCCAAACTCCTTCCCGGCGGACTCATTTTAGTTTCCGGCGAGTATTCTGTTGCCAACTCCTGACTTTCATCGCCTATAAAAATTGGTACAACTAAATTAGCCCTTACCTGCAAACTAGCAAGTAAATCTCGGTGTGTTTCACTCAAACTGGCAGTATAAATATCAGCCATTGCTTGAATTTGTCCTGCACTGTACAGGGATACATAACTTTCCCCAAAGGATGTCATTGGAACTTCTCTGCCCAGCAGTGGCATCCAATCATCCCCTACAGATTCCACAACAACCAGCGCTGTTTCCTCGGACTCAAAACGATAAATTACCGTGCGATCAGTTGCCAGCAACTGCCGCACTTCTTGTACAGCAGTGCTCAGAGTTTGAGTCAGGTTGAGAGACTGCCGGACTCGCTGGGCGATCGCCGAAACCAGGCGTTCTTGTTCTGCTTGTTCCCGCAGCATTCTCTCAGCTTGCTTGCGTTCGGTGACATCGCGAATTACCGCAGCAAAGCACAGCGGTTCGGTGGTTTGAGGGTGCTTGACCAGAAAAGCATTCATCACAACATCAATGGGTTGTCCGGTTCCCAAGTGCTGCATTTGACCTTCGCCTTGCCACTGGCCATGACTGATAATTGTTGGTAAAATCTCTTGACTGAATTTCTGTTGAAAATAGGGCCCAATATAATCCCAGATCTCCCTATAAAGCACTGCCGAAAGATTCTCTACACCCACCAGTTTTCGTCCGGCTTCGTTGACAAACAGCGTTTTGCCTTTCAGGGTAGCCATACTGATAAAATCGCTGCTGTTTTCAATCAGCGACACAAATTTTTGCCGTTCTTCTTCTCCTTTTTTGCGTTCGGTAATGTCGCGCTTGACGCAGACATGACAAATTACATCGTCGGCGTTGTTAATCACAGAGTATGCCGCAACGTCGATCGCCAGCGTCTGGCCTTTTTTAGTGCAGTTAGTAATTTCGCCCCGAAAACTTCCTGTTGTCGCTAAACTTTGGGCAATTGCCGAAAAGCGCTCCCCCGCAACCAGGGGCGACGCTTCTGCTTCTAATTCGGCGTCTGTGTATCCTAGAAGCGTTTGGTGAGCGAGATTTTGTTCGAGGAAAAACCCGTCAGCATCGATAATGACGATCGCATCGTTGGAGTTTAAAAATATTTCTCGGTAAAGTTTTAGTTTTTCCTCAGCTCGCTTGCGTTCGGTGATGTCTCTTTTGACACTTACATAACAAACGACATCCCCAGCATCATTTAAAACCGCAAAAGCCGAAACCTCCACCTCAACTGTTCCTTCTTCCACAGCCTTAATACAGGTCATTTCGCCTCGGTAACTCCCTGTTTCTGCCAAGCTTTGCATTACCGAGGCAAATCCCTGTTCTCCCATGTGAGTTGCAGGCGTTTTTCCCCACAATTTAGACGAACTGTAGCCCAGCAAAGCCGTGTGAGCTTGATTTGTTTCTAAGTAATAGCCTTGGGGGTCTAAGATCGCGATCGCATCGTTGGATTTCAAAAAGATTTGTTGATAAAGTTGCAGCTTCAGTTCAGCTTGTTTCCGGGCGCTAATATCCGTGAATAAGCCGTAGTAAACTATCTCCCCCGATGCTTGAAATTCTGGCTGGGAAGCTCCTTGCACCCATTTAAGTTTTCCTGACGGAGTGACAATTCTTCCTTCCCACCGCCAAGGCTGCAAATTTTCAGCAGAAAGCGTCACCGAGTTAAGAAAATCATCTCGATCTTCGGGATGAACCATGTCAACAATTACATTAAAATCCTGCTGAGCAGCCTCTGGTTCTATTTCATACAATTCTCGGCAGCCCGCGCTCACAAACGAGAAGGCCATCGAGCCATCTGGATGTAAGTCAATTTGATATACCGTACCCGGTACGCTAGCAGTAATTTTTTGCAGTTTGGCTTGGCTTTGATTCCTGGCTTCCTCTGTGGCCTGCAATTGACCAATCTCTCTAGAAAAACCCAAAACCCCAAATATATTACCATCTGCATCGCATAGCGGCAGTTTTTGCGTATCAAAGACGTACTGTTTTCCGCCTTCAAAGACGATCGCCTGGTAGGGATTGCGAACCCTCTCCCCGGCCAGCACAGCTCGATCTTCCTCGCGGATGCCCCTAATTTGGCCGTTGCGATCGCCAAATACTAATTCTGCTGAAAACCCTAATTCAATATCATCTTTGCCGATAATTTCCTCAACATTTTTCCCCACATATTCAGCAAAACTTTGATTAACAAAAATGTATCTAAAATTTCTATTTTTAGCAAAAACTCTGTCCGCCGCCGCGTCCATTACAGCCCGCAACAATAGTTCTTGACTTTCCGCATCCAGAGCAAAATTATTTTGAAGTTTATCCTTGACGCGAACCGTTTTAGCTGCTAAGATATTTAACTGTTTTGCACAAATTTGAGCGACAGTGTGGAGCAAACAAAGGTGTTCCATATTAAAAGCAGTTGCCTGCTCTGCACCAATGAAAAATACTCCCAACAATTCTTCACTTTCATCCAGGTTGGCTGGTGCCATCAAGACCGACTGAAACTGAGCAATTGGTGGCGGAGCGATGTTGTGCGCCCAGTCCCGATTGCCGGCGAGCCATTCAGCGCGAGCAGCCTGCAAGCGCTCTTCAATTTCGGCTGTGGCGCTAGCAGTTAAGGGCTGTAAGTGTTCCAGGTATAGTCGATCGTCAGGTAGCGTCAAAATGGCGATCGCCTCTGTGGCAATCAGGCGATCGAGATATGCCCGACACGCAGAGCAAATTTCATCAGCACTGAGACTGGCTTGAACTTTTGCAGTAAGTTCGTTGAGAACTTGCAGTTCCAAGGTACGCTGGCGGACTTTTGCTTTGAGGCTGGCGGCTAGGATTTGCATAGTGCTCACCACACTGGTTTGCTTATATTATAATTATTGATTTTCAAATTTTTGTAAACAATCATCTTAAAATATATCCGACGAAAAGACAACGGTTTTATATTGAAATTACCTTCAACCGATAAAAAAAAAGCGTGCGATCGGAAGCCAAGCGGCACCGCAAAGCACCTGCTTGGCTCCCGCAGCCAGATTAGACGGCGAAATTATCCCATTAAAATCACATTATCGATGACGTGGATGACGCCGTTATCAGCTTCGATATCCGCAGCGACAACTGTAGCATTTTTCACCTCAAAACCGTCAGAACAATCAATTTTAATCGGCGAACCTTCCAAGGAAGTAACAAAACCGAGTTTTGCCAAATCAGCTTTCATAAACTTGCCCGATACGACATGAAACATCAAAATCCTAGTCAGTTGGGGAACGTTCTGCACTAAGGTTGTGATAGTTCCCGGTGGCAATTTGGCAAAAGCATCGTCATTGGGTGCAAAGACAGTAAAAGGGCCCGGACTTTTGAGCGCATCTACTAAATTAGCTACTTGCACCGCCGTTACCAGGGTTTGAAACGAACCCGCACCTACGGCAATATCAACAATATCAGGCATTGTGTTTTACCTCATCTGGGAAAAAAGTTCTATTAAGTATCGTAAACTGAGGCGGGCAACAATACCTACAGTCTTTTTTGAAAAATTGGTAATTCTTTTGTAGTGAGGACTTCAATCCTTAGATTTTTGATGAGGACTGAAGTCCTCACTACAAACCTAATAATATAGGACTTACATATGGGGCTTCAGAAACCTGCTTTTTTACTAAAATACTTCGTTAAAACCCGCAGATTAGGTCAAAAGCCCAGTTCCGAGGAGTCGGAGTGCGTAAGTCCTGTAATAGTTATTTGACCAGCCAGATATAATATTACTAACCGCTTGGCAATTTATTTTACGGCGCGGTGCTTTTAAATTGCTACAAGACTGCTGGTGCTTGTGATACCAAAACCTCTGTTTCTAAATCTGCTACTTCAGCATTTAGGTTTTCTCCCTTGTGAATGCTAAAACTGCCGTACAAAATTGAAATTTCAAAAATGTCTGTAGTAATCACCGCAGGCTTGCGGTGTTCTGGTTCGCCCAAAGAAATTCCGAAGAATTCAGCTTCCAGTTCGCCAACTGCCTCTTCATCGTGTACAGTCCAACTGATATCGCGACAGTCTTTGAATGCCAGGATATAAGGCAATCTTTCTTCTGGATTGTAGACGCATTCAATTAATACTTCGTTTCCCCATAAAGATAGGTTAACTTTTGTGATTAAAGATGTAAAAACACCCAATCCAAGCAAGTTATAGTCATCCTTCCAATCACTCATTTAATTTTTCTCCCGTATTGTGAGTACCTGGAATTAAATTACCCAATTTATCTCTCGTCCGCAATAAATTACCATCTCTATCGAGACGGAAACCTTTGTTGATATTTCTTCCATCTGATCCATATTTCGGTGCAGGCGTTCTAATCACTTCACCGTTAGGACGGATCATTACTGTTGACTTATCAAAAAATTTATATGCAACATAACCATCTCTAGTAGTTCTGATTTCTGCACCCAATCCGCGCAAAAAGTCATCGACTTCTTGGCGAGTCATTCCGGTTAAGTCTCCAAACTCAGATGCAATTCCATTTCCTCCAACTCCCTGACTCGGCACGCAAGTCTCCTCACAAACCATTGCGTTTTCTAGTTTAGCACAGTTGGAAACTGGGAAAAATAAAGTTCGGCAACGAGCAATGTACGGGATGTAACGGATAAATGGAAGAAGGAAGATGGCAGATGGAAGAAGTAAGAACGAAGAAGGAAGATGGCAGAATCATGCCTCAAACTCACAATTACCAATTACCAAAACAAAGAGGGCGCGCACCGCACGCCCTCTCAGCAATTAGCCAACAATTATTTATTAGCCGATTTGAACTTTAACAACGCGGTTCTTTTCCGCTTCCGCTTTGGGCAAATTCAGGTGCAAAACTCCATTTTTGTACTCAGCTTCTACGCTGTCATTTTGAACCCGTGCGGGTAGGGGAATCACCCGGCGGAACGAACCGTAGCGGAACTCAGAGCGAGTCATGCCTTTATCTTCACTCTTAGTTTCCAGACGGCGTTCGCCGCTAATAGCAACAGCTTCTGCGGTTACTTGTACGTCCAAATCCTTAGCTTCCATGCCCGGAACTTCTAATTTAAGGTGGATGGCTTCGGGAGTTTCATCGAGTTCGGCGGGGGGTACAAAAGCAACACCGTTAGATGCGCGATCGGTGGCCGGTGTCAAGCTATCAAACAACCGATTCATTTCTCGTTGCAAGGAGTCCATTTCCCGCAAAGGTTCCCAACGAATAAGTGCCATAACTAATACCTCGACTATCTGAATTTTTTAGGGTTGAGAAACACTTGACTCAACCTGTATTTAATATATTCCAGCTCCATAAACTGGGGGATTCGGTTTTCCGCAAAAATGGCGATCGCATTTCCGAACATTCGCGATCGGTATTGTAAAATCATCCCAGGTGCGGGTATCCGATCCAACCCGAACCCAGCAATTTTAGATTTTAGATTCGAGCGAGGAATTCGCATCTAAAATCTAAAATCGAAGGTTCGATTAACTCCACCGCGAATGCTGATAAGAAGCGTAGGTATCAAACAAAGCACCCACCAAACTAAAAGTTAGGCCGATCACGAAAAAACCCTGGAGGGGACAGCCGCTGCCGAAAGTAGCTAAGAACTGCAAAATCAGGTCTTCTCCAGAACGACCAACTCCTTGGAGAGCAGGCACGAAGCCAATCAGCGAAAAGCTAGTCAATCCCGCGCCGATTAACAATAAGGGGGCGACAAAGCTCAACAGGCTGGTCAGCAGTACAGAGCGAAGAAAATTGGGAAAAATGCTCATAAGAGTCAGTAAATTCAGCTAAACTGCCGAAAGGTACAAGCAAACAAAACTTGTCCTTTTCTACGATAGGCAGCGATCGCCCTCCGTGGCCGGTTCTGTCAGAAATCTTAAATGTTATAGAAAAAACTTGTTTAAGATTTGTAGATAGATTTCATTTTTGGCAGTTGTTCTACACTCGAAATCCCCTTGAGCACCACTACATCTTCCAGCCTCAGTTTGTGGAGTCGGCGGTTGCTGGCAGCAGCTTTATTGGGCGGCCAAGTTATGCTGCACTTGCTGAAGGGCAAAATTCACCGCCGCAACACCCTCGACCAAATGGCAGCAGTCGGCCCGGAATCTCTGCTGATTGCTTTGCTGACTGCGGGTTTTGTCGGCATGGTATTTACTATTCAAGTAGCGAGGGAGTTT
This sequence comes from Microcoleus sp. K1-B1, assembly GCF_036704705.1. Classification (NCBI taxonomy): domain Bacteria; kingdom Bacillati; phylum Cyanobacteriota; class Cyanophyceae; order Oscillatoriales; family Microcoleaceae; genus Microcoleus; species Microcoleus sp. K1-B1. Next base: position 70,482 of record NZ_JAUBSH010000021.1, read on the forward strand.
ATTAACCTCGGTGCCGGCAATGTCGTCGGTGGCGTTTTAGCTTTGTCTTTGGCGCGCGAACTCGGCCCCGTCTTAACAGCCGTAATCGTGACGGGACGAGTAGGTTCGGCTTTTGCAGCGGAAATCGGCACAATGCAGGTAACAGAACAGATAGATGCCCTGCTGATGCTCAGAACAGACCCGATCGACTATTTAGTAATTCCCCGCGTCCTGGCTTGCTGCTTGATGCTGCCAATTTTAACCATCATGTGTCTCGTCACCGGCATCCTCGGCGGACTGCTGATTGCTACGACGATGTACGGCATCTCTCAAAGCGTGTTTTTAGAATCAGTCCGCAATTTCCTGAGTCTGTGGGATATTTGCAGCGCGGCAATTAAGGCTGTTGTATTCGGTGGTTTAATTGCTGTAATCGGCACTAGCTGGGGCTTGACCACCACCGGCGGGGCAAAAGGCGTGGGCCAATCGACTACCACAGCGGTAGTGACGGCTTTGCTGGCTATTTTTATCTTTAACTTTTTCATGACTTGGCTGATGTTTCAGGGGACTGGCTCTAGCGTACTCAAAGGCCTGTAAGCTAGGAAACAGATAAAATATGAATAATTGGCAACATTAGTTTACTACCCTTGATTTAAACCCGTGAGTACAACTGCCTCTTCAACTGCGCCGACAAGTACGATCGAACTCGCCCCGAGTTATGCCATTCCCCTAGTCCTGGTACTGGCGGCCCTACCGCTGCTGTTCGTGCAGAAGTGGGTGAGTTTGCCACTTTCGCTGTTCGGCTTGTTTCTGATGTACCAAGCCGCCACCCTCCGGCTACAATTTACCCCAACCGATTTGGACATTTATCGATCGTCCAACTTAATCCGCCGCTTTCCTTACCGAGAATGGCAAAATTGGCGGATATTTTGGCCCGCAGTGCCGATTTTGTTCTATTTCAAAGAAATTAACAGCATTCACTTTCTGCCGGTTCTGTTCGATCGTAAAATGCTACAGACCTGCTTAGAACAGCGCTGTCCCCGTCAAGACTAAAAAAGTTGTTAATTTTTAATTTTTAACTTTTCTGTGCCCCACGCCGAACAAAATTTCCCATGAATTCAGACGAATCTCCAACCCAAGAACCGCAACCACAACCAGCCGCCCCAAGCGGTGACGGCGAAGTCGATTTGCCCGTGAATGAGACGGAGTACCAACTTCTATCTCAAACACGAGATTTGTGGCTCGACCAAAATGAACTTCCAGCCCAACTCCCGGCAGAAATAGACCAGCCGCTGGACGAGGAAGATGCCGAAATCGCCCAATTCGTGGACGAAGCAGGCGCAATCGCCCAAATTCCGCCCACCACCGACGATGGCGAATCAGAAAGCCAGATCGCTCAAATCGACCCTCCAACAGACTCCCAGCCAACAGCAACCGCAGAAACGGTAACGAACATCCCAGAAAATGTTACCGAACAGTTGGCAGAGAGAGTCAAAGAATTGCAGCAGCAAGAACAAGCTTTGACTGAAAAAATTGCCGCCTTGGAAGCCGACAAAGCTAATGCTATAGAAGCGTTGGGCCAGGCTCAAGCATCGATCGGGCGTTTGGTACAAGACGGCTTGATTCAATTAGATCAGCGCAAACAAGCGCTACAAATCGAAGTAGAAAAACTCGAACGCCGGCGCGATCGAATTCAAAAAGAAATGCGAACCACTTTTGCCGGCGTTTCCCAAGATTTAGCAATTCGAGTCCAGGGTTTCAAAGACTATTTAGTAGGCAGTTTGCAGGATTTGGCCGCTACCGCCGAACTCTTAGATTTGACACCGCCGGTGCAAGAGACACCCAAGCAAATTCCTGCTGAGGAGTCTCAATCCTCAGCACCGGTAAATCCCAAATTTGCCGAACAGGGATTTCAAGAACAAGCCAAACAAATTCGCCGCACCCTCGATCAATATCGCACTGTCCCCGACTACTACGGCCCGCCTTGGCAACTTCGCCGCACTTTTGAACCCATCCACGCGGAACGAGTTTCTAACTGGTTTTTCACCCAAGGAGGAAGGGGCGCTTTGCGGACTATGGGTTCGCGCTTGCAAAATATCTTGATTACTTCGACAATTATTTCTGTACTTAGAAGCGTCTACGGCGGACGGGTGCGGACTTTGGTGCTCGCCAACAGTCCCGAACGTTTAGGAGAATGGCGCCGGGGTTTGCAGGACTGTTTGGGCATTACTCGCAGCGATTTTGGCCCGGAAAGGGGGATTATTATGTTTGAGTCTGCGGAGGCTTTGGCTCAAAAAGCCGATCGACTGGTGAAAGATGGCAAATTGCCGCTAATTGTCATTGATGAAACTGAGGATTTAATTAGTTTGTCAATCCTGCAATTTCCGTTATGGCTGGCCTTTGCTGCTGATCCGCAAACTTTGATGGCTGCTAAGGATTTTTGATTGGGTAATTGGTAATTGGTAATTGGTAATTGCTAATTAGTAATTGCTAATTGCTAATTATGCTAGGGAAAGGTTGCAAATTTTAAAAGTACACGAAATCTCAAATTAAAAAATGGCTAGCTGGATAATTTTAAATGGCGCATTGCTAATAGCAGCTTATCTGCTGGGATCGATTCCGACTGGGTACGCCTTGGGGAAATGGATGCTGGGAATTGATATTCGAGAGGTTGGTTCGGGTTCGACTGGTGCGACTAACGTACTGAGGACTTTGGGGAAGTGGCCGGGGTTGGGGGTGTTGTTGGTTGATGTGTTGAAGGGGGTAAGTGCGATCGTCCTAATCCGCTATATTTACTCTCTCACTTTTACCAGCCAGCTAGCAACCGCAGCCGGTTTAGAAAATACTGCAACTGTCCTCCCTTGGATGGCAACTTTGGCGGGTTTCTCTGCTGTTTTGGGCCACAGCAAATCAATCTGGCTGGGGTTTACCGGCGGTAAATCTGTGGCGACGAGTTTGGGAGTTTTGCTGGGTTTGTACTGGCCTGTTGGTTTGGGAACTTTCGGAATTTTCGGGATAGTATTTGCGGTATCGCGAATTGTTTCTTTAAGTTCGATTATCGGGGCAATTAGCGTGGCTGGATTGATGTTTGCTTTACATCAGCCGCTGGCTTATGTATTGTTTGGACTGGCTGGCGGCGTATTTGTAATTGTGCGGCACCGGAGCAATATTCAGCGTCTGTTGAATGGTACGGAACCGAGGATTGGAGAGAAATTGGAAACAGCAGCTAGCGATCAATAATTAGTATTGTTATACCGCTGGTTGCAGACGACCATTTCTCTGTCCAATCTTCGATTTAAGCTTTTGCAGGAGGCATTGCAGCGCATTATACAGCTTAGAATCCCTGAGCAGAGATAATACTCCCTTGAATCTCAGCCACACTTACATTTGCCACAAAGCCTACTATGTCGCCGGAATTCCTAACTTTAATTAGAGTGCCTTGACTCTGTATCGGTTGAGGATCGAATACACCGGGCGCGAAAACTTGATTGAAACTTTCTGGTGCATCAAACCCCAATAAGAGTGTCACGTTTGTCACGTATTGCAAGTCTACATCGCTAGCAGTCAAACCGCCTGCCAATCCAATTCGATCGGCACCTACTCTGAAACCGGCAATAGCATCGGCATTATTGACATCTGTAACTCCGGGTTCTGCTTGGAGGACGTACAAGTTGCTGCCCCCGATTTTGATTGAATTATTTTCATTCAAGGCGGCTAAAAAGTCGCGACCCAAACCTCCCACCAGAGTGTCATTTCCGTTACCGCTGCCTAAGAAATCATTGCCTCTACCGCCCAAGAGAATATCGTTTCCCGCATCACCCGTAAGCAAATCTGCATCTTGACCGCCGCTGAGAGAGTCATTTCCCTCATTTCCTTCCAGTAGATCTATTCCTTTTCCCCCAAATAAAGAATCGTTGCCCAACTCCCCGCTGATAAGATCTTCCCCTTCATTGCCAAATATCAAATCATTAGCTGTTGAGCCGGTGACTAGATCGTCACCTCCGAGCATCCAACCTCCTAAAGGAAAATTAGTTGCATCTGCGATCGACAAAGTAACGACTTCGGATGTATTGTCGCCAATTAATCGCCGCTGTTCTGACGGATCGGGTTTTAAAGCCATAAAAAAATCTCCGCGTAAAATCTAAGATGTCAAGATTATTAAATAAGCCCCTCTCAAATTCAATTCATATATTCATAACTTTGAGTTCATAAAAGTCATAACTTTGAGTTCATAAAAGTCATATTTGTGGTACGCTCGACACCAACGAGTGCAGCGAGTTAAGGGGATGGAACAATTTAGGTGTCTGAATCCAGGGGATATTCTGCGCGATCGCTACCGAATTATCGCTAAATTAGGTGAAGGAGGGTTTGCTAAAACCTATACGGCTAACGACGCTTTGGGCAGCCCCGAAAATCCCCTGTGCGTCGTCAAGGAAATTCCGCCTCCTGAATCTAACGATCCGCGGCTGTTGGAGGAAGCACAGCACCAATTTGAAAAAGAAGCTAAAACCCTGAAGTATCTCGATAAGTGTCCGCAGATTCCCAAGTTAATCGATCGCTTTCAAGAACAGGGAAAATTTTACTTAATTCAAGAATACATCGAAGGAAATCCGCTCAACAAAGAACTCGCATCTCTCAGGCCGTTTCAAGAGTCAGAAGTTATTGATTTATTGCAAGATATTTTGTCAGTTTTAGATTGCGTCCACTCTCAAGGTATTATTCACCGTGATATTAAACCATCAAACTTAATCCGGCGCCAGCGTGACGGCAAAATTGTGTTAATTGACTTTGGGGCAGTAAAAGCGATCGGCACTTTGGCGATCGAGGGCGGCCAAATAACTCAAACTCGCGTCATCGGTACAGACGGTTATATGCCAGCCGAACAGTGGAAAAATCAACCAAGATTTAACAGCGATATCTATGCTGTGGGAATCATAGGCATTCAAGCGATCGCAGGCTTAGATATTCAAGACTTTTTTCATGATAAAAAAACTGGGGAACTCGTCTGGCACTACTCAACTGACGATCGCCCGATGGTACAAATTAGCGACAACCTGAAAAAAATTTTAAATAAGATGGTGCGTTATCACTTTAACGATCGCTATCAATCTGTTGCTGAAGTGTTGCAGGATTTGATCTCGCTAACAGCGTTGCACTCACCTGCGCCCCCTTCACAACAACCTCTGCTGCCGAAGCCTCAACGCCAATGGCAAGATACATTGAGAGTCTGCTTGCCGATCGCCAGCGTAGGATGCCTCGGGCTAGCAGCATTTTTAATACACAAAATTTTCACACCTCAAACTTGTCCTTTAATCCAGGGAGATGCTGTGAGTTGCGGTGAGGAAATCCTCATCAAAACATCTGCTTCTCGATTAAAACAATGGGGAGTAAATGATTTTTTTAATGAAAACCATCAATCAGCTTTTAATTTATTAAAACAATCGTGGAACGAAGAAGAACGCAAAGATCCCGAAACTTTAATTTACATGAATAATGCCCTTTTGAAGGCCCAAAAAGCTGATTACTACACCCTGGCAGTTGCCGTTCCGATTAGCAACAGCGAAGCAGGTACTGTCAATTCTGATTTGGCTAGAGAAATGTTGCGCGGCATTGCCCAGGCCCAAACAGAAGTCAACCTAGGACTCTTTAATTCCGATCGCAATAACTACTTTCCCGGTCAAGGTTTTTTAGCAGGGAAAGCCATTAATGGCAAGGGTATTAGAGTCATTATCGCTGACGATGCCAACCTCAAAACAGAAGCAAAAGCTAGGGCGTCTTCACTCGTGAAGCAAACCGAGATTTTGGGCGTCGTCGGTCACTATACTAGCGAGATGACTGTGCATGCAGTCGATACTTATGACGAAAATCACTTGGTCTTAATTTCGCCTGGAACTACAACGGAACAATTAACAGAAAAACCTCGGAAGTTTTTCTTTCGCACTGTCCCTAGACATCAAATTACTGCAGAAAACTTCAAGAACTATCTGATTGAAAACGCAGGTTCAAAAAAAGCGGCGGGTTTCTACTGTCCTGAGATTCAAGCTACTTCTTCATTGTGGGAAGAATTCAGAAAACAGTTTAGACAAGCAGGAGGAAATATTTTCAGCATCACTGAATTCGATTTGTGTAAGAAAAATTTCAACGTTGAACTAGCATTACAAGGAGTAGAACGAAGCGAGAAAACAGCGATCGTCTTAAGTACGAGTCATGTCCCGGATGCAGTCAAAAATGCGATGGCACTTATTAAAGCCAATGGCGATCGCAATTGGGTAGTGGGAACCGGGGGAATCTACAGCCAGAAAACCTTAGAAACTGCCTCCCAGTTACCGTCTTTTGAAAAACTGGTGACATCATCCTCTTGGCATCCTTTAACTGCTAGCAACCGCACATTTGCCGATAATGCTCGAAAGCTTTGGGGAGGAAATGTCAACCACCGCACAGCTTTAACCTACGATGCAACTCGGACGCTAATTAAAGCAATAGAAATCCAACAGCAACCCAGTCGCGAAGGGATGCAGAAAACTATTGCTAGTCCGAATTTTAGCGCCACAGGAGCAACAGGAACTATTGAGTTTGATGCGAACGGCGATCGCCAAAATTTTCACCCGGAGTTAGTGCATATTGTCAAGTGTCGAAAAGAACAGTTTGGCCTCACTTTTGTTCCCGTCAAATATCCGACGGCAAAAGCGGCAGGTTTAAAGTGCGATTGAACTCGTTTATGATTGTTTCTGTGCGTTATTCCTGACTTATTTGCCCAATTCTTGAGAACGCAAACAAGCTGCTTTCACTGCTTCGATTAGGGCAGAACGAAAGCCGCTACTCTCTAATTTAGCAATTCCCGCAATAGTTGTGCCGCCGGGACTCGTAACTTGATCTTTCAATTGTGCCGGGTGCATTCCCGTTTCTTGCATTAGCTTCGCCGTACCGAATACAGTTTGCAAAGCTAATTGAGAGGCGATCGCCCGTGGCAGTCCTGCACAAACTCCGCCATCTGTCAAGGCCTCTATCAAAATTGCTACATAACCAGGCCCGGAACCCGAAAGCCCTGTCACCGCATCCAGCATACTCTCAGGCACTTCTACCACTTCTCCTACGGCCTGAAAGATGCGCTTTACCAATTCTAAATCAGCCGGTTTAACAAGTTTTCCGGGGGCGATCGCGCTCATTCCCGCTCCTACCGTAGCCGGAGTATTCGGCATCACCCGCAGCACTCCCCGTCCCGGAAAAGCTGGTTCTAGCTTGCTCAGTGGCACTCCTGCCAAAATCGACACTACCAGCGCTTCTGGCTGGGAATTAGCCGTTTCTCCATTATTTCCCTGTTTGCGATCGGCCGCCACCGCCAACTCCAAAGCTACCGTATCAAAAACTTGCGGTTTAATCGCCAAAAACAGCACTTCTGTAGCGGCAGCAACTTCTAGATTGCTGGCTGTTGTTCCAATCCCGTAGGTTTCAGTCAAAAATTGGCGGCGTTGAAGTTGTGGGTCGCTCACCAAGATTTCTGAAGGCAAATAAACTTTTTGTGCAATTAAGCGGGATAAGAGAGCTTCTCCCATTACCCCGCCGCCGATCGTACCAAATTTTATGTTAGTCATTAGTTAGTTGTTATTAGTTAGTTGTTATTAGTTAGTTGTTATTAGTTATTTGTTATTAGTTATTTGTTATTAGCCAACTGCCAACCGTCAACTGCCAACTGCCAACAGTCAACAGTCAACAGTCAACAGTTAACAGTCAACAGACTACTGAGCCACTTGAGCTTGTTCTGCCGGCCAGACTGTTGGTGCAGGAGCAGCAGCACGAGGGCGTCCTTGAGCAGGAGGCACTTCGTGAACCACACCAGACTGAGTTCTCACCTGCACGCAGCTAGGCGTAAACAAGAAAATACTTTCGCCAATTCGCTCTTGATGACCGTCAAGGGCATAAGTACCGCCCGCCACAAAGTCCACAGCTCTTTGCGCTTGGTCTGGGTCCATCACCGTCAGGTTCAAAACCACAGACTTCCGTTCCTTAAGGGCTCGAATTGCTGCCGGCATCTCTTCAAAAGTGCGCGGCTCCATTACTACTACTTCCGAAATCCCGTTCATAGCTCCAGGCATTCCAATCACGTTATTCATTACTGACCCTACTCCGCCGGTTGGTGCAACGACATCCATACCTGTCGATCCTACTACTGACCGCTCTCGCATTCTACGATTTTGACGACGTTCTTCTTCGGCTGCTGCGACTGCAGCGGGGTTCGGTTCAGGCGCTTGGTAAAAGTTCTGATAGCGCTCCCCTTCAGTTTCGTCGTACACGTCATCGTACTCAGGCTCATTGTTGATCCCTACAAAATCTCGCAGTTTAGAAAAAATATTCATGATTCACTCTCCTTCACGACTTTGCTGCCCCGACTATACTCGCGTTGCGCGTTAGTCGCGGGTAGCTGACTATTCTATATTTAACCCAAATTGTCTTTATCAGAAGATTTCAATTATTTATCCCCTCCTAGAGCCAAATAAGGTTTGTCCTAGCCGTACCATAGTAGCACCTGCTTGAATTGCCAAATGATAATCCCCCGACATCCCCATCGAGAGCTGCTGCATTTGAATGCAGGGCAAATTTTGCTGCTGGATTTTGTCAGCAAGTTCGCGGGTGCTGTTAAATAATTCTAGGATTTGCGAGTCATCTAATCCCAGCGGAGGAATTGTCATCAAACCTTGAATTTTGATATGCTGACATTTGTTAAGTTCTGGAAGGTCGGCCAGCAGTTCTGGAACGCTCCAGCCGTATTTGTCCGGGTCGGGCAACATTTTGACTTGCAGGCAGACTTGGGGAGAGCAGGACATTTCCCCCGCCAAGCGCGAAAGTCGCTGAGCGAGTTTTAAATTGTCGAGAGAGTGAATCCACTGGAAATGCTCTAGGGCCTTGGCGGCTTTGTTGGCTTGCAAGTGCCCGATCAAGTGCCAGTTGATATCCGGTAAATCTTGCAGTTGGCTTTGTTTTTCGGCCGTCTCTTGAACCTTACTCTCGCCAAAATCCCGGATACCGGCCTCGTATGCTTCGCGGATAGCATCAGTCGGTACCTGTTTGGTAACGGCAATTAACCGCACTGATTCGGGCAAGTCTTGGCGAATGCTGTTAATTCGAGAGGCTATGGTCATGGGTGCTCAACGCTCTTGACTGGAGGGAAGGAAAATTAAGACAGTTACCAATTACCAAATTACTGATTTTCGTTATTGAAATGTGCGCTGGTGAATGGTCTGCAATTGGTCGTACTCGTGATATTGACCGCTGCGACGCAGGGTTCGCAGGCGAATTTCGACCATGAGGCGAGCATCGGAGCGACTGATTGGTTCAAATCTCAGCCCGCCAGGGCCGTTTGTCACCAAAAAAAACAGGCGCTGGGCGTATAGGGTGGTAAATAATTCTTGGCTGTCTTCAACCTGGGATACCCTGAAGAGGAGGCCAAAGTTTGGATGATTCAGGTAAGTTTCGGTAGTCATTCACACTCACAATCGATCAATTTTAGATTAAAGATTTAGATTTTAGATTTTAGTTTCGCTCGATCGCCCGACGGCGTTGTTTGACGGCGGGGTACAAAGGGCGATAGCCGTAGCCGTGCAATAGTCTCCGTCGTGGCTGAGGCTTAATTGCCACTGGCAATTTCCCCAAACAGAGGCTTGTGCTGCTGCGGTTCCGTGCAGTTGCACATTTGGAGCACCGTTTTCGGAGCGCCGAATTTCCACATCTGCATACCGTATTCCCCGCCATCCCGTGCCTAGAGCTTTGACAACGGCTTCTTTTGCTGCCCAGCGCCCCGCTAGCTGGTTGCAGGAAACTCGATTCATTTTACCTTTAATGCTGCTGTGTTGAGAATTTAGTTGCCCGCAATCCCTTTGTTCGGCGGGCGTGTAAACTTTTTCGAGGAAGCGATCGCCAAACCGGTCTAATGCGGCTTGAATGCGGGGAACATAAACGATATCTGTCCCAAGATAGATGTTCAAGGTCTTGGTTCTCTAAATATTTGTCTCCATTACTTTAGCAGTAGTGTGCAACCAATCATTCCTAATGCTTCAATCTAAAATTTATAAGGACTGACTTAGTATTGACGCTTTTGTGGGATATGAGATTCTGCTTTTCAATATCCTCAACAGTCAACAGTCAACAGTCAACAGTCAACAGTCAACAGTCAACTGTCCCAACCCCAAACGAAGCGGGCGCTCCAGAGGACGATCAAGCAGCCGAGGGCGATCCAGTCTCGGATTTTCAATTGCAACTGGTGCCATTCTACCCGGTGTCGATCGGGACTGGTGAAGCCGCGAACTTTCATAGCGCTGGCAATTTGTTCAGCTCGCAGGAGCAAGTTTTCTAACAGCCGCTCCGCTATCATCAACCACACTTGAGCGGCGCTGCGAAATCCGAGTTTTTTCCAGTTTATCGCTCTGGTTCTGACCGATCGCACTAAATTTTGTATTTCTTCCAATACTAGGGGGATGAATCGCAAAGATAAAGTTAATGTTAAGGCTATTTCGGTAATAGGCCAGTTCAAGCGGCGCAAGGGCTGCATTAAGTTTTCCAGGGCGGCGGTAATTTCTTCGCTGGCTGTGGTAAGGAGGTAGAGGTTGGTGCTGTAAATTACTGTGAAAAATAGGGTGCTGACGTTGATAGCTAAATCTAGGGATTTGCGGGTGATTTTAATCGGGCCTTGTTTGAATACAACGTAACGGTAGTTTGTGGGTTGGGGGAGTTGATTTGGGCTTTGGGCTTTGGGATTGGGGATTGGGGAGTTTGAGCCTAAGTTAAAAGATTGGTACCAGGGTTTGGGCTTTTGAGGGGCCCGAAGGGTTGCCGGCTGTTGGGAAAAGGTTAATTCGTCGGCGGGGATGCGGGGCTGGTGTTCTGCGGGGAGTCCGTCGGGGGCGATCGCACTGAGGCCAAATACTAATAGGCAGAATAGCAGCAGCATTCCCATTTGCTGTTTCCACACGCGCAAGGGAATTGCTGCTGTTAGTGTCAGTACGATTAACATTCCTACTAGCATCAACCGCCAGATGGGATTGGCGAGTATTGGTGCAATCAGAAATGTCATCAACCAAGCTAATTTTACGCGGGAGTCTAGCCTGTGAAGCCAGGTTACTGGTTGTTCTAGGTAAAGTCCTATGGGGAGCGATCGAAGTAAGTCCATTTGGCGATTTTAGATTTTAGATTTTAGATTTTAGATGGTCGATTTTAGATGGTCGATTTTTAATAATACTAATTTATTGAACCGCGAAGACGCGAAGGACGCGAAGGAAGAGAATAGAAGGAAGAGAATAGAAAAAAAACGCAATTTGCTTTGGTCGTTAAATTGCGTTTTTTATTGAATCTAAAATCGAAAATTACTTGACGCGCAGTGCTCTGTTTGTTGTGCTCATTTCTGTAGCACGAACTTTTTTGCCTCTCCAAAGTAGCCGCATTGGTGTACCGGTAAAGCCGAGGTGTTTGCGGAATTGGCTTTCCATGTAGCGGCGGTAATTTTCGGTGAAGCGTTTGGGATCGTTGACAAATAGGGCGATTGTCGGTGGCTGCGATCGCACTTGAGTACCGTAATAGATTTTACCTTGTTTTCCTTGGCGGGTAACTGGGGCTGAGTGCCAGGTTGTGGCTTCTTCTATGACTTCGTTAATGACTGCGGTAGGGACGCGGCGCTTGTGTTCGTCGGAGGCTTTGTCTACTAATTCAATGATTTTTTCAACTCGCTGTCCACTCATGGCGCTAACAAAAATCATTTCTGCCCAGTCGAGGAAATAAAGTCGGGTTCTTACTTCTCTTTCGTACTCGTAGATGGTGTCGGAGTCTTTTTCTACGGCGTCCCATTTGTTGACGACTATGATGCAGGCTCGACCTTCTTGGCTGATGCGATCGGCTAATTTTTGGTCTTGATCGGTAACGCCGTCAATTGCGTCAATTACTAACAGTATGACGTTGGCGCGGCGGATGGCTTTGAAAGCACGGTTGATCCCGAAAAATTCTGCGCCGTATTCGACGTTTTTCTTTTTGCGGATTCCGGCTGTGTCGATCAGGCGGTAGGTTTTACCGTTGCGTTCTACTAAGGTGTCGATCGCGTCGCGGGTTGTACCGGAAATCGGGCTGACAATAGCGCGATTTTCTCCGAGAAATGCGTTTAACAAACTCGATTTGCCGACGTTGGGACGACCGATAATTGCTACTTTAATTTCCTCAACTTCTGGTAATACTTCTGTGGGAAGGTAAGTAATTAATTTGTCAAGTAATTCGCCGGTGCCGTTGCCGTGAATGCCGGAAATTGGATAAGGTTCTCCCAGTCCCAATTGCCAAAAGTCTGCTGCTTGGGTAAGCCCTGTATTTTCCGATTCGCATTTGTTGACGGCGAGAATGACTGGGACTTTTTGCAGTCTCAGCCAAGATGCGATCGATTCGTCGCCGCCGGTGAGGCCGGTTTGTCCGTCTACTACGAAAATGGCTGCGCTGGCTTCTGCGAGGGCTGCCATTGCTTGTTCGCGAATTAAAGGCAGAAATTCTGTCTCGTCGTCGAATACTAGCCCGCCGGTGTCTACGACTTGATATTCCCGATCGCCCCAGTATGCTGGTCTGTAAGTGCGATCGCGCGTAATTCCTGCTTCGTCGTGGACGATCGCGTCTTGGGTGTTGGCTAAACGGTTGACGATCGTCGATTTGCCTACATTGGGGCGTCCAATAATAGCAACTATAGGTAGAGACATAAAAGTAGCAGCAATGACGCTGCGCCGTAATTTTGAGGTTTAGCCTTTTATTGTAAGCGAAACTGGTTGAGATTGTATGCGATCAGGCGGCATCGTGTATTACACGCCCTCCGGGGCTGTGCGGCCCGCGCCGCTAACTCCTGGCGACCTCTGGAAACGAGATAAAGTACGATCGGGCTGTTAATCTGGATTACCAGAGGCTGGTAACGATAAATGCTTGCTGCACATTCTCTAAAAATTGCTAAATGGAACGACTTATTTCTGTATTCGGGTTAGCTGTTTTTGTCGGTTTGTCCTACGCCTTTTCAGTCGATCGGCGCGCTGTCAAGTTGCCGCCCGTATTGTGGGGAATTGCTTTACAGCTAATTTTTGCTATTTTAATTCTTAAAACTGCTCCGGGTTTGGCTGTCTTTAAATTTTTGGGAGATGTGGTGACGCAGTTTCTCAATTTTTCTGATGCCGGGGCAAAGTTTATATTTGGAGACAATTTTTCCGAACACTTTATCGCTTTTAAAGTCCTGCCGACTATCATTTTTTTCTCCTCATTTATCACCATACTTTATCACTACGGCATTTTGCAGCGAGTTGTGCAAGCAGTGGCATGGTTGATGATTAAAAATATGAAAACTTCCGGCGCAGAAACGCTTTCTTGTGCTGCGAATATCTTTATCGGGCAAACGGAAGCTCCGCTGTTAATTAAACCTTATTTGGCGACGATGACGCTCTCGGAACTCCATGCTGTCATGACGGGAGGATTTGCCACAATTGCCGGCGGAGTCATGGCAGCTTATATTTCTTTTGGAGTACCAGCTCAACATTTAATTGCGGCGTCGGTGATGTCTGCACCAGCAGCTTTGGCTATTTCTAAATTGCTGTACCCAGAAACTGAAAAGTCGCTGACTGCTGGGGAGGTGGAGGTGAAGGTGGAACAGGTTTATGCTAATGCGGTGGATGCGGCGGCTTCGGGTGCTAGCGACGGGTTGAAGTTGGCGGCGAATGTGGCCGCTATGCTGATTGCTTTTTTGGGTTTGTTGGCTTTTTTTAATGCGCTTTTGGGGTGGTTTGGAGGGTTAATTAGTTTGCCTCAGTTGTCGCTCGAATTAATTTTAGCTTATTTGATGGCTCCGGTTGCTTGGCTGATGGGTGTGCCTTGGGCTGATTGTGCAGCGGTGGGGATTATTTTGGGAAAAAAAACGATTTTGAATGAGTTTATTGCTTATTTAGATTTGATGGAATTGGTGAAACAACAGACGATTTCTGAACGATCGCAAATTATCTCGACTTATGCTTTGTGCGGGTTTTCTAACATTGGCTCGATCGGGATTCAGATTGGGGGAATTGGCGGGATGGCTCCGCAGCGGCAAGGCGATTTGGCTAGGTTGGGCGTGAGGGCGATGATTGCTGGCTCTGTGGCTTGTTTTATGACTGCTTGTATCGCGGGGATGCTGATTTGAAAGTTTTGAGTTTGTAGTTAAGCTGTGCGGTGTTTATGGTGCACCTTACATTAACTCCAGTAAATGTTATTAAATAAAAGTTAAAAAAACCACCAAATTATTTGATGGATGGTATTGCTTTGATGATTGGCGAGGCAAGACATGGAATTTTAGCGATCGGCTATTATTGAAAATAAGCAGGAGTTTAGTTTTTGACGAAAGCTTAAAACAGCAGCTTAAAAATGGAAACTAAATTTCCCTCAAAGCTCAAAACATTAGGTGGTAATATGGCTGTTCTGCAACTAGAAGACGGTAGAACATATACGGATATCCGGGCGATCGCGAATCAACTGGCCGTTTTAAATATTGAGATTGATTCCCTGCCCGCCAACGAAAATCCGGCGTTTCAAGAACTGCTAGTTCAAGACATTCTCAATGTAACAGAAAAACAGCAGATTCTCGCAGCATATAATAGCGAGTTTGAACAGTTTAAGCGCGCCAGCGGATATAAGTGGTGCGACTTAAAAGTTCTGCATCCAGGTTCGCAGCAGATTTACGCGCTGATGACTCAAAGCCATCGCACTCATACCCACACAGATGCAGAAGTTCTTCACATTTTAGCTGGGGAATGCGTTTTTGGGTTTGTGTATTCTAACGGCTCTCAGGTACAATTAATGCTGCAAGCTGAAGAATACATTAAAGTGCCTGCCAATACCGAACATTGGTTTTATCTCACTCCGTCGCTGTACTTGAAAGCCTTGCAGTATTACACCACTGCTCAAGGTTGGGTTCCTCAGTATACTAACAGGAAACTAAAAATTAAAAACTAAATGTAGGGTGCGCTTCGGCGCACCTTCCTCTATCAAAATAGGCGATTATGGCGACACTACAAACAAAGTCTCTCTATAAAAGATGAGGATTAAATGCTTTCTAATTCATTAGGTGCGGCCATTTCAATTTCTTCGCAACGCTGCAAAAGCGCTTCTATTTCTTGAGCTAAAAAAATTACTTCCGGCCACGAAGAACCGTTGATTAAATCTTGAGCATGAGCTAATTTGTTTCTTAATGCTTCTGCTGACTTTAAAAAACGCTCGCCGTAGCGTTTGGATTTGAGCCCCAGCCGATCGACTATTTCAGCCGAACTCAGGATTAAATCTCGCTTGTCGCAGAATTGCAGGTAATCGATTAAGTCAATTGCTTCATTTCGCGATCGCCCCAATTCCCAAAGGTGTTTTGCGGCTAAAATGCGATCGCCCTTAAGCGATTTCTGCCAAGAATCTTGGGGAAAGTAGATCCGCACGATCCGCAATAAATTCATTTCCAGAAGCGTCACCAATCCAAACAGCAGCATCCGCACCGGTGCTTTTTGCAAATCGCCGCAGGTAACGATCCCGTCGATCCTGTTGCTTTCCAATACAAATAATCTCGGTTTTTCTCGCAGCAGCGGCAACAATTCCATCAAAGGAGTCGAAGCGGCAATTAATTGTGAGGGGTGAAAAATTTGCTGGTAGTCGCTGCACTTGCCTGTCTTTAAGTGCGATCGTTCTACATAGCCACAAACCGTGCCATTTTCTTCGATACCGAGTACGTCAAAATCGCGGGCCTCCATCCACGATCGCAATTTGGCTGCATCTTCGCAAGCTGGGACAGATTTCAGCGGTTCCGCGAGGTATTTAACTGTAATGCTGTCTTTGAATAAATCCCGCAAGTCGGCGGAACTTGATTTTAAATGTTTCATCTCATGTCCGGTAATTTCATGAATCGTTGCCCGACAAAATAACAATTAATATTGTAACTGCCAGTAAAGACGCCGTATTAGCGTGGGAGAATCTCAGTTTTATAAAAAGGGTTTTTTAGAAGTGCGATCGTCCCCCTTGCATTCCTGTAAAATCAAAACTGAGATGCAGCCTTACCCAAGGCGTGTCAACAAACACGTTAAACCCTCAGTCTCGCAGCGCTTGAAACCCCTACCTCAAAGCGAAAGTCCTCTTGCATAGGACTGAAAAAAATACTTTTAAACTTATTCTTATTAGTCCTCTTCAGAGGACTTTAGCTATGAGACAGGGAATTCATTCCCTGGCGGAATGCCGGGTGAACGGGAGGAATGGCGGACTAAAAGCTTAAGTTGACACTAATATACCTTACCGTGTCCCTAGAGATTTCATGATATTACTTACTGGCTAATTCCGGGCAATAATGATTGGCGGCAAGGGTGGTAATAATATCGGCATCGGCGAGAAAACTTTCTTTGGCAGTTGGATTGTTGATACTGACAGCTTGCCCGATCGCTCTTAATTTAACTTCCGGCAGAGAAACTCCCGATTTTGCTTCCGCACACATTCTTTTAGCGGCCGCAATTTTTTGACCGGGGGCCCTTCGGATTGCTTGCAGTAAATTGTCCGTGGCTTCTGGAGAGTAGCTTTTTGCTAAGCGTTTGTAGTCTTCGAGAAATTTCCCATCATTTCCTGTCAGCTTAATGTCGGATTCTTGAGGCGAACACAACAAATTTAAGTTAATTACTTCTCCCACTGCATTGACAAGAAAACATCCTTCGCGTTCTTGGGCGATCGCGCTTTGGTTGCTGGGTACAAATTGTATAATAACGGCGGACATAACAGCAGTTAAACGCGAGTAATTTAGCATGGAAATTACGTGATATACTTGGGATTTTTAACCTAGAATGCGGAGCAATATGGCGTTTTTGAGTTAGAGCGTGTCCGGTAAATTAACCGAAATAATTGTAGGGGCGGGTTTCACCAACCATCTATACTTCGGGTGCATCTCAGTTTGGCAAATACATCAAATTGAAAGTTGACCATTGAGATAAGCACAGCGAAGAGCAAGGATAGA
>NZ_JAUBSH010000022.1:0-75739 GCF_036704705.1 Microcoleus sp. K1-B1
TCCCCCCAAGTCAAACAAATAAAATTTTCGTAATCGAACGGTCGTGGGTTCAAATCCCACCATCGGCTTTGGGTTTCAGCGATTTTTGTCTATGACTTGTCTATGATTGTTGCAAATCTGTAGCAAAACGCAGTTTAACTGCTCAAAAATGCTCTCGGCAAAGTAGCCGAGAGCATTTTTATTTGCCCTAAATCCTTGTGTGGTGGAGATGGTGAATTTTTAAAATCATATCGTTTCCGGTTGCATCGGTATTGTTCAAATGTCCAAACAGTCAGTTGTCATATCAATTCCGGTTGTATCGGAATGATGAAACCGCTCTTGACACAGAGGATACAGAGAAAGGGAAGAGAGAGATGAATTATTCCGATGCCAACGGATTTGATATCATATCGTTTCCGGTTGCATTGGAATAATAAAATCGACTCAACATTTAACAGTCAACAGTCAACAGTCAACAGTCAACAATCAAGAGGAGTGCAACCGGAATTGATATGACATCGTATTAGTTCGGGGGTCGGGGGAGGCGAAAACTCAGGGGACTGAGGATTTGATTGAGAGTTCGCAGTTGTTCAGCAGTACCCAAACAAATCAGCATATCTCCTCCTTCGATCGCAGTTTCTCCGGTAGGCCCGACAATCAAAGTCCCGCTAGCGCGCCGCACTGCTAAAACCAAGGCCCCTGATTGCGATCGCAACTTGGCATTTCTCAAAGTTTGCCCTACGTAGACACAAGTATTGGGATCGACCAAAAATTCTTCCATGTAAAAAGAACTATCAGTCCCGGTCAAAACACCATCTAAAAAATCCATAACTTGAGGCCGCAAAGCAGCCGCAGCCATGCGTTTTCCCCCGGTAATGTAGGGGGATACTACGGCATCGGCGCCGCCCCGCTGCAACTTCTTTACGGCTTCTTCTGTGGTGGCGCGGGCGATCGCCCGTACCTTCGGATTCAGAGTTTTCGCCGACAGCACAGTGTATAAATTCTCGGCATCCGAAGGCAAAGCTGCTACTATGCAAATTGCGCGATCGATCCCTACACTCAGCAAAATTTCGTCCAAAGTCGCGTCTCCTTGGACAGCCATGTACCCCAGCGTCAAAGCTGCCTCAACCGACTGTACCGCCGAATCTATCACCACAAAAGAGATGTTTTCTGCCTGAAATTCCAAGGCAATTTGGCGGCCAGTGCGCCCAAAACCGCAGAGAATGTAATGCCCGATCAAAGAATCTACCAATCGTCGCTGCTGCCTAATTCTTGCTCCTTCTTGAAAATATCCTTCAATCAGCGCTTCTGTAAAGCGGTTGACGATGAAACCTATCACAATCACACCCATCAAAATCAGGCATATAGTAAACATTCGCCCGCGTTGACCAAGGGGCTGAAGTTCACCGTAGCCCACAGTTGCTAGGGTAAAGACTGTCATGTAAGCGGCATCGAGCAAAGACCATTTTTCCACCAGGCAATACCAGAGAGTACCCGTGCATAAAATGCCGCCCAGGGCGATGACTCCGTTTCTTAAGTCTTTTTGCAGGCGCTGGTACTTTTGTTCTAGAGTTGAATACACCGATCGGGCTTACCTATTACCTATTAGCTCCTACTAATTTTAACGATATCAGCCCTAGACGCAGGGGCGGTCAATCGATTTTAGATTTTAGATTTTAGATTTTAGATTGACCCCAGGGATAAATGCGGGGGCTTGAGGATTTTAGATTGACTCCACGGATAAATCCGGTGGCTTGTACCATCAAGAAAATCTTGGTCAAAAAGCCAGTTTCTGCCTAGATACTTTGCTGCAAAACTCAACATTTTGACCGAAAGCATCCAGGATACAAGCCACCGAATTTATCCGTGGGGTCAATGCTTCAATTCTAAAATCTCAATTCTAAAATCTAAAATCTAAAATCTAAAATCTAAAATCGATTGACCCGGTTTTTTTTGCGTGAGTTCCGACTGAGTTCCAATCCCGTCGCAGAGGTGGCGATTGTTTGGATTTGCGATCGGATTTGTCTGAAAATAACTGCGGGCTCCATTACAACCCTGCTGCAACAAATCGTCAAGATTAAAATTCCACAGCATCACAGTACCGTCAGCACTAGCACTTGCGATCGCCTTGCCGTCTGGACTAAAACTCGCACTCCAAACAGCATCCTTGTTACCTTTTAAAGTTTTGAGCAATGTACCGTCAATGTTCCACAGCCTCACCATTTTGTCTGTGCTTGCAGATAGCAACATTTGACTGTCGGGACTAAAGCTGATATTAGTCACTCCACTTGTATGCTTTAAAATAGTTAGTGGTGTGCCGTCTTTGCTCCAAATTCTCGCAGTTCCCCCAGCACTTGCAGCCGCCAGCATTGCTCCGTCTGGACTGAAAGTTACACTCATAATTTTATCACTTTCTACCTGTAAAGTTCGGAGCAATTTGATATCGGTGCTTGCTTGGATTGACTGCTGTTTTTGCAACTTTTCCGCAACCTTTCTCAAATTCCAAAGTTTAACAGTGCCATCAGTGGCAGCCGCAGCAATTATCTGACCGTCTGGGCTAAAACTGGCGCTGGTTATCCAACCTCGTTCCACTTTTAAAGTTGACAATTCTTCACCGTTGATTTTCCAGAGTTTAACAGTTCCATCGGCACTTGCTGAAGCAATAATTTTACCATCGGGACTTAAACAGACGCTGGTTATCAGACCGCGGTGTCCTTTTATATCATGAATTAACTTGCCATCTTTTTGCCAAATTTTGATAGTTTTGTCGTCGCTTGCAGAGACAATTATCTGACCGGTAGGACTGAAAATAGCCCTGATAATTTTATCAGTATGCCCTGTCAATGTTGCTTGCAAAGTTCCATTAGTTTGCCAAAGTTTGATATAATTATCATCGGTAGCAGTCACAATTGTTTGACTGTCGGGACTGAAACTCACGAAAGCGAGGGTACTGGCTTGACTCTGCAAGCGGCGGCGTTCCCGAAAGTTGTATACTGCCTGTTCGAGGGCGATCGCCACTCGCATCTGAATATCTGAACTCACTCCGAGCGATCGTTTCATTTCTGTAACAGCTCTGATGCTTTCTAGCAAAGCTTCTTCTTTTTTATCTGCGGCAAATAGCGTTTCTGATAGTAAACTGAGAGTGAGAATTTTGTGGTTTCTTTCTTCGATTGACGGTTTTACCCAAAAAGCTACTATCAGGATTGATATTAATATGACTGCGGCTCCTGTAACTGTTTGCACTCTCAGTTGTTGCTCGCGCCAAAGTTTAACTGCAATCACTTTTTTCTGCTTTTGTGCTTCGCTTAGTTCCTCTAGTAACTTTTTTTCGCGGCGCAGTTGTTCAATTTCAGTTTGAGTTTGTTTTTCGCGATCGCGCAATTTGGCAAATTCCGCTTCTTGACTTACACCTAAAAATTGATAATCTTGAGTGCTCAAGCTTTTATTGGCCGCCCACTGTTGGGCATCTTCCAGTGCTTGACCGCGCAACAAGCGAGATTCGTCTTGACAATTTGTAGCTATCCATGCTGTTAGGGATTCAGCATAGGGGCGCAAGTCGCCGAGCGCTTTTTCTACCCAGTTATGGCTGAATATAGCTGCGTAAATGCGGTTGGATACGGTTAATTTTCCGGCTCGTTTTACTACTAATCCGCTCAGCCGCAATTCTGTTTGTTCGGGAGTATCATCCGCCCAGATTCCCCCTACCAGGGCGGGCACGGGGGCACCGCCCCTACAATCGGGGGGTTCTGAAAGTGGCAATATTTTTTGATATAGCCCTAATAACCTACTGGCGCGGTGCTGACTTCTGAGAAGGCGATCGCGAATTGTTTTGATGTGTACAGGTTCATCGGATGATTCCCAATTATCAATAATATGAGATTGCACTATCTCGCTAATTAATAATGATGGATTTGTAGTAAAATTTTCAGTTTTGCTTTCATCCGTTGAGTCTGATATAATAGACGCTGAAGCTAAGCTTTTTACATGGTGCAGAATCAGCTTGCAAAGCTTTTGAGTTAGAAATGGCTGTCCTCCAGTCCAGTCCAAAATCTCTTTTAAAATCTCTTGAGGATTTTCTACTTTTCCCTCAAATCCCTTTGCTAAAGGCAGAGCTTCCTGTAATTTAAAACCGTGCAATTCAATAGGTAAACCGATATTAAAAGGCGTGCGAGTTGCATCGCTAATTAAATCCGATGGGGTAGCTACTCCCAGCAAAGCAAATGTAATGCGCTGATATTCGGAATTGTGAGCGCGTTTATTGTAGCAACATCTAATTAATGCAAAGAAATCGTCTAGCGGTTCTTGGAAACTCAGAACGCTATCAATTTCATCAATAAAAATGACCAGGTTTTGAGAAATTTTGACCAGCAGCAATTCTTCAATTAACTCTCCTAAGCGCTGCACCGGTGACATCAACTCTCTCTCCAGCCACCAAGCCATAAACTCGACTGGGTTAAACAGGTTGAAACTGCACAATAGCTTGTAAGCGACGCCGCCGTACCACTTATCTAGAGAGACTTGCTGGTTGCCAATGTCCGAAAGGTCGATCGTAGCACAGGCAATGCCATCAGCCGAGAGCTTTTGTACAGTTCGCACCAGCAAACTGGATTTGCCCATTTGCCGAGAATTGAGCACGTAACAAAACTCTCCAGCTTTCAGGGCTTGATAAAGTTCTGAGTCAGCTTGTCGCACTACATAAGTAGGTGCATTTTGGGGGAGACTGCCGCCGATTTGATATTGGTAATCGACTGTCATGATCTAGCCTCTAGTTAAATTATTAGGACACTTGTGTTGTGCCTTTACCGCACACTATTCCACCATTTTGATAAGTTGGTTCCGCTGGTTTAATTGTACCAGGAGAATCAGCTCTGCACAATATATATCTGGTCGTTATTTCATTTTTAGAAGCCTTTGAGTCAACTTTTGTAGCAGGAATTGCAAAGACACCACCGACAAAGCTTTTAAGGTCTTTTTGCTTTGAGACTCCATAATTAAATGTTGCTTTTTTTGTGGTTAGAAGGGAATATTTGTAATTTTCTGTCTCGGTTTTAATGCCAATTCCTAAAGCCTTTACAGAAGTGCTAAAAATACTTTTTTCGGCAAAATAGGCTTGCTGACTTTTGTTGATTGAGCTAACATACTCTCGGGCTTCCGATTGCTTTATGTTCCAAACCTTATTGAGATATGATGGCAGAGCGATCGCGCCAATTACTCCAATGCCCATTAAAAGCAATAAGCACCCGCAACCATTAGGTAAAATGCTAGCTGATTTAGAATCTTGTTGACTCATAGTTTTGTATCCTCCCTGTTTGTAGTAAAGACTTTAGTCCGGTCAATCTCAATTGAGAGCCGATTTAATCTTGTAATCGACTGTCATTATATTGCGTATAGTTAGTTTGGTGAGACCATTGGTATTGTGCCTTTACCGCAAGCAGTTTTACCATTTTTATAGGTGGGTTCCGCTGGTTTAATTCTACCGATAAACTCTGTTT
Organism: Microcoleus sp. K1-B1; assembly: GCF_036704705.1. Taxonomy (NCBI): domain Bacteria; kingdom Bacillati; phylum Cyanobacteriota; class Cyanophyceae; order Oscillatoriales; family Microcoleaceae; genus Microcoleus; species Microcoleus sp. K1-B1. The sequence continues at coordinate 5,472 of NZ_JAUBSH010000022.1, forward strand.
CGCAGAATATGAACGTTGTAGTTATTTCCTCTTGAGTAGCATTGGAAAAAAAGTTTTTTGGCGGAACAATAAAAACACCGCCGACATAACTTTTTAATTCGTTTTCCTTTGCTACTGCATAATTAAATGCTGCTTTCTTAGTGGCGCGAATTGAATACTTGAAAACTTTTGTCTCTGTTTTAAGGCTAATTCCCAAAGCCTTAACAGAACTGGAAAAAGCATTTTTTTCGGCAAAATAGGCTTGCTGACCTCGACTCATTGATCTAACATACTGTATCCCTTCCATTTTCTTATATTTACATCCCTTGCAACCACCTAGAAATGATGGGAGAGCGATCGCGCCCATTACTCCAATGCCCATTAACAGCAATAAGCATCCGCAACCATTAGGTGAAATGCTAGCTGATTTAGAATCTTGTTGATTCATAGTTTTTTATCCTCCCTGTTTGTAGTAAAGACTTTAGTCCGGTAAATTTCAATTGAATGCCGATTTGATAGTGGTAATCAACTGTCATTATCGTGCGTATAGTTAGATTATCTGGTCACTGGTGTTGTGCCTTTACCACAAGCAATTTTACCATTTTTATATGTGGGTTCCGCTGGTTTAATTGTACCGGGAGAATCAGCTTCGCACAATATGGACGTTGTAGTTTTTTCCTCTTTAGCAGCATTTAGAGCAAAGTTTTTAGCAGGAACTAGAAAGACACCGCCGACATAAGTTTTCAAGTCTTTTTTCTTGGATACTCCATAATGAAATGCTGCTTTCTTAGTTGCACGAATTGAATACTTAAAATTTGTTGTCTCTGTTTTAAGGCCAATTCCTAAAGCATCAAAAGAAGTACCAAAAGCACTTGTTTCTATAAATACGGCTTGCTGGGCTTTGTTCATTGCGCTAACATACTGTTTGTTTTCAGATTGCGGTGCCCTCCCACCCTGATTCATAAATGATGGCAGAGCGATCGCGCCAATTACTACAATGCCCATTAACAGCAATAAGCATCCGCAACCGCCATACGCTGCATTGCTAATACTTGATTCTTGATATTTAGTCATGGTTTTATCTCCTTAAATGGTATATACAATGCGATTTAAAGTTGCCGAGGTAGAGCCTTTGGATATGCGTTACCAGGAAGAGCCTGGTAACGACGAAAAGAAGGAAATACTAATCTCTAAGCTCGCAGCTTTTGTACTTCTTTCCGGTCAATGGATGTGGGCTGAATCACTTTACTGCCGATCGCAAAATCCCGCAATTCCACCCTCGTAAACTTCACACCCCAAGGATCAGTCGTTGTATCCAACTCTTCCACTAAAGCATTATTAATCTCATGTCGAGCCGTGTAGAGTTCCTCAACAGATAATTTAGCAAGGTGAGTCCGAATTGAAAGAATCAGCATATTTAACATCGCTTCCTTGAGATTCTGCACTTTGTAGGAAGCTTTTTCTAAGTCAATGATTCGCCAGTACACAATAAAATCTACGGTGATAGCCACCCGATCGCGCGTTGTGCATTCTTGCGGTGGCAAGTTTAAAATTTGCTCGCGCAGAGTTTGTTTATAGGCGACTTGCTCGACAAAGGGAATCAAAAAGGTTATACCCGGTTCTAGTTTTTTTCGATCGTACTTTCCGAAAATTTCAACTAACGCCTCATCTCCTTGACGGACGATTTTGACGCTGCTGGCTAAGGATACTCCGGTGATGGCAAGCAATACCGTCAAAAAATAGTGATACATAGTGAATCTCCTGGTAAATAGTTGATAGTTGACTGTTGACTGTTGACTGTTGACTGTTGATTGTTGACTGTTGACTGTTGATAGTGATTTATTAGTCTCTTAGAGAGGGACTTTGTTTGGCAAGAAGCGATTTCAATCTCCGAGTCATAAAAGAGCTAACTGAGATTTAGCTGTTGATGTGAATTAATCTGTCAGGTACAACAATCAGCGTGTTTCCTTCGCGGCGCAAAACGTAAACTTTTTGTCTGGGTGCGATCGCCCCTTGGGAATCTTCATTGCGAGCTTTCCACGAAGCCCCTTCATAAATCACCATTCCGGTTTCTCCGGGGAAAATTTCGGAGATAGTTGTCGCTTCGGTGGCTTCGGGAATTACAAACTTTTTGCGGACAATGAAAATTGGTCGAATCCAGATGCTCAGCGCGAGGGCTATCCCCATCCAGTAGAAGATTTGCCAGTCAAAATCTTCATACATTATGTTCGCCCAACTAAACTCAAATGCTACCGAACCTCTCCACAAAATAAATGATTCAATTACAGCCGAAGCTCCCATCATTAGCAGGTAAAATCTGTATTTTTGGGGCTGAGTTTTGATGATTAATAGCTCCATCGCACTAAGCACAACTCCGATCAGCAACCATAATAGGGGCGGGGTGAAGGCGAAACTTGGTTGATTAGTGGCTGAGGCCAGTGACCAAATTAGGATAGAATACACAATGCTTTTACCTCGTTGTGATGGGATTCAACCTTGTTATTTCTCATCTAATCAGGTGGCTATTTGAGTTGGCGACTGAGTTATTTGAAAATTCATCGACTTTTCATCGACTTTTCATCGACTTTAGGGGCGGTTGGCATTTATGATGGTTTCAGTGTTTTGATTGTGATAAGCAATGCCACGATCGCTAAGGGTGCGCGAAGAGTGCATTCGCGCAGTTAAATCCTGTCTCCTGAGAAATGGCTTTCCCAGTCAGAAAATCTTGGCTGAGGATTTAGGGATGGCCCAATCTACTGTCAGCCATTTTCTGAATGGCAAACCTGTGGATTATGCCAATTTCATCGAAATTTGTCGCGGATTGGGGCAGGAATGGCGCGATATAGCCGATTTTGAGGCGAATTCAGATCCAGACGAGGTAGTGCTGGTGAGGGCAAAAGTGGCGATCGTCTTCGAGGGCTTTGCCAACGCTCGATCGACCTCACACAAAACCCTCTCCCAGCAGTTACACCAAACTTTGAGTGCGGGAGGTCACGAAGTCTTTTTTATTAACAACAGCAGCGACTCAGGCTCATATTTAAAGCGTTGCGATTATTTGCTGTTGCTGATTTCCGAAGAATCGGCCGCTAGCGAAATGGTATTGGAACAAGTGCAGCTAGCCAAGGAATTGCACAATTTAACGGCTCACAAACCAGCAATTTTACCGATTTTAGTTGAATTAAATACACCGCTTTCCTTTGACTTACTCAGCTATTTAGCAGGAGTTCAGCCCTGGCTGTGGCGCGGTATTGGCGACTCATTTAAGTTATTATCAGAAATTTTCAATATCATCAAAGAAGGTCGCACATCGTTAACTGCCGACCATGAATTAGCTGTAGAATGGAACGCAATTACTAGCACAAAACAGTCCATAATTCAACCCCTGCCAGCAGCGCCGCCAGAATTGCCGGGAGGACAAGTTGAAATAGCTTCTCGTTTTTATATCGATCGCCTTCCGATCGAATCCCGCTGTTACGAGACGATCGCCCAACCGGGAGCCCTCATCCGCATAAAAGCACCCAGACAAATGGGCAAAACTTCCTTGATGGCAAGGATTTTGCATCACGCAGAACAGCAAGGTTCTCGCACGGTAGCGCTGAGTTTTCAGCTAGCCAATAGGAAAATATTCGCTAATTCAGATACATTTTTGCAGTGGTTTTGTGCTAGCATCGGTCAAGAGTTAGGAATGCTGGAGCAGTTGCCCAAGTGTTGGGAATTAGCCGATTTGATTGGCAGCAATCAGTGCTGCAAAGCTTATTTTGAACAGTATTTGCTGTCAGAATCCTCAAAACCTCTGACGTTAGGCTTGGATGAGAGCGATCGCCTATTTGAATCGCCGGAAATTGCCGACGACTTCTTTGGGTTATTGCGAGCTTTGCACGAAGAAGCAAAACGGCGAGATATTTGGAAAAAATTTCGCTTAATTGTGGTGCATTCGACAGAAGTTTACATCCCGCTGGATGTGAACAAATCCCCTTTTAATGTGGGATTGCCGATAGACTTGCCAGAGTTTAATTCGCAGCAAGTGCAAGATTTGGCAAAGCGGCACGGATTGAATTGGAGTGAGAATGAAGTTGGAGAATTGATGGGGTTAGTGGGCGGAAATCCTTATTTAGTGCGCTTAGGAATGTATCATATTTCGCGTCAAGATGTGACTTTAGATCGGTTAGTGAAAGAATCTGCAACTGAAGCGGGAATTTACAGCGATCATTTGCGGCGACATTTATGGAATTTAGAGAAATACTCGGAATTAATGGAGGCGATGAGAGAGATTGTGAGTGTTTCCCAGCCAGTTAGATTGAGGTCAGAATTGGGGTTTAAGTTAAATAGTATGGGGTTGGTGAAATTGGATGGAAATCATTGCATTCCGAGATGTCGGTTGTATCAGGAGTATTTTGGCGATCGGCTTGACTGCAAATAATCCCTATTTACCCGATCGCCAAATCCACACTAACTACAAATTCGGGAAATGCCAGCGGCGAAACTCGATCGCCACGCCAAAACCTCAGCATTAAACTGTAACCGTTAACCGTTGGCTGGCGGTAAACTTCCAAGCAGTTTTCCTGTAAATTTACTATCCAGACTTCCTGAATTTGCGATCGGGCGTAAATAGGAAGTTTCACGTCTCTGTCATAATCTATTGAAGTGTCAGCTACTTCTATTAACAGTAAAACTTCGGATGGGACAGGATGGGCAGTTGAATAGTAATCGGCGCGAGGTTGCAGCAATACTAAATCGGGTTGCGGTTCGGTTCGCTGGCTGACTTGAATGGGGTTTTGTACAGTCACAATCGCCCTTTCTTCTGGAAGGCGGCAAAAGAGTCGGGTAATGCGGTTAACACAACCTGCGTGACGAGTTCCAATTGCGGCCATTTGAACAAGTTCTCCTTCTATCAATTCCACGCGATCGCCCTCTGAAAGAATACCAGCTTTACCCATCAGATGGTATTCTTCTACGGTGAAAAGTCTTTTGAGCAACTGCACTGCCATAACTTACCGTTCCTCTAGTTTTGGGTTCCATTGTAGTTGATGGAAACACAGCTATATTAACAGCGGTCATAAAAAAATACAACTTGGGTGGGGATTTTTTATTAAGAAACCGCGAAGGCGCTAAGGACACGAAGGTAGAGAAAAAAGAAGGGAAGAGAACCAGCGCAACCCAAAAATATCTATCAATAGAAAGGTGTATGCGGCTGATTGATTCGGTATCTTGAAATTAATTAGCCATTATCCTCAGCAATCTGCAACGGTTGGCTGTTTGGGCAGGCACCACAATAATTAGAGTTAGCATAACTTTATTCCATGCAAAACACCCTAGAGATACTTCCTTCTTCCGACTCGCCGAGTCTTCCCAAAAAGCAACCCGCACCCCCAAATTACGAAGCAGCCGATCGGCAATTTGTCAATTTGCTAGAAGTCGAGGATTTAGACAAGACAGTGGCGGCAAAACCGTTACTTGTCAGCGATTTTGAAAGCGCGATCGCCTACGCAATTCAAGCAGCTTACCAACAGGAACCGGGCGATGAGGCCGCTCACCGCTTCTTGCAGCGCGTACTTTACCGCATCAACCGCCTCAACTTGTTTTGGTACGACGATTTGCGCCGCTACAACAACGAACGATCGCACTATTTGCGTTCTGTGCGCGATCGCATTGAGGAACCTTGGCAGCAGTGGGAAATCGCGCAAATCGACGTTGCAGCGCTGCAAAAATTGCCGGATGTCAAGCAAGCGCTGCGCGATCGCGCGGCCGCCGATGTCGATCCTCCGCTAACGGATCTCGATCGCTACCAGCGGGAACAGATGACTGAAGAGGGATACAAACACCTGCTGGCGATCGCTTCTTTCGACGGTTTAGTGGAAGCCAGCCGCCTTTCTCGCATCCTCGGCGGTGCCGGCAACGAAATTCAGTGCACCCTTACGCGAGTGCTGATCGAAGAATACGGCGGCGGTCGCCTCCCCCGCAAGCATTCGACCTTTTTTGCCCAAATGCTGGCAGAATTCGGGATGAGTACGGAACCGGAAGCGTACTTCGATTTAGTGCCTTGGGAAGTGCTCGCAGGCATTAATCACAACTTCCTGCTTACCGAACGCAAGCGGCATTTTCTGCGCTACAACGGCGGACTCACATATTTTGAGGTGGCGGGGCCCGTCGCTTACCGCAATTATCTAGCCGCCGCCCAGCGTTTGGGCCTCTCGCAAGCTGCGATGGGTTATTGGGAACTGCACATCAAAGAAGATGAGCGTCACGGCCGCTGGATGTTGGATGAAGTGGCGATCCCGCTGGTGGATAGATACCCGCAGGAGGCTTGGGAGCTGGTGTTGGGGTACGATCAGGAGAAGTCGATCGGCGATCGGGCTGGGGCTGCTGTGGTGCGATCGATCCAAGCCGCAGAACGGAATTAACGGCTATCTAGTAGGGTGCGTCAGAGACTGATGCACCCTAGCTCTTGCACCGTTCTCAATAAGCCTTTGAGGAACAGGCAAGATGCCTGTTCCACAAGAAATACACTCTTTGTGGAACAGGCATCTTGTCTGTTGCTGACATTCTCAATAAGCCTTTGAGGAACAGGCAAGATGCCTGTTCCACAAGAAATACACTCTTTGTGGAACAGGCATCTTGCCTGTTGCTGACAATGGTGGAACAGGCATCTTGCACCTACCAGGCCTGTATTTTAAAATGCTGTCATTAACTGAATTAGCTCGATCGACAAATCTCTTTGCGACTTTTGGTGCTTCTTAAACAAAACTCCAGCCAGCAGATAGATGTTTTCCGAATAAAAAGCCATTCCCTGTTCTCTGAGACTGGCGATCGCGCTTTTCACTTTGGGTTCCGAACTATAATAGCCAAAAGTTAAAGGTGCAATCTCAAAATTCGCAACCGAGTAGCCTCGATCCAAGGCATAATCGACCAAACCCACCGGATTAGAATAGCTAGAAACCATCAGCAAAACTTCATCGCTGCCCAGAGATAAAAGTTTTTTAGCAATTGTCGAACCATCACTCCCGCCGTGCAACAGCGGCTGGTAAATCTGATCATCCACCGCCGGCAAGTAAGGCGGATTTGAGATGACACAATCCGCCGATTCGTATAAAGGCGAATCAAAAAAAGAGCAATTGTTTACCGTGTATTTTTCGCTCAGTTCATATTCCTTAATTTGAGACTGAGCAATTTTCCAAGCTACATTATTTAGCTCAAATCCCTGTATTTTCCCATCAAAATCACTTCTCAGCAAAGACTTAATAACTGGACTTCCCTCTCCTGAACCAAACTCTACGATAAGTCGAGAATTGTCACTAGCATTTAACACTAAACTTTCCAAGCAGTGCGCGTAAAAATCCGATTCTTCCGGGCAGTGGAATACCTGTTTGAGAGGATGGGATGAAGTGAGCATAAATTCTGTAACAAAGTTGACTATTTTCAAAGTATCGAATAAGTAATATTCCAGCCATCTGTCGCAAGAGCTATTTGATCAACTTGTGCAATCTATCTCTTCCTGTTTTACCTGGTGCGCTCAAATAACTATTTCTGCCGACAGATCATCCAATTAATTAGATTAATCCGATGGACAGATTGCAATTAGAGCGATTGCTGGTGAGATATTACCTAAGCAACTAATTGTAAATTTTAATAGTGTCAGATATGACCTTTTTTAATTATTCAGTTCCGCCTCTGCGCCGGAAACAGCTTAACATCGAGGTTCAGGATTTAGAAGGGCTTTGGCAGGTTCAGTTTCCCCTTGGCAAAGATCGATTTTATTCACAATTTTATACTTGTCTCGATCGAACTTGCTTGCTGTGGAGCTTGCTGTTAATACCCATATTCGGCACAGCACAATTTTTTTCTGTGAGTTGGATGCTGCAAGCCGGTTGCTGGTCAGCGCTCAGCCTCGTAGGTACAGCAGCAATGGTAAGCATGACATACTCTTGGGTCAAAATAGAACGCCTGATTTGGGTGCTTTACGGTTGGGTAATACTAATGTTATTAGGATTGTTGCTGACCGATTTAGCAATTTTTCTCACTTGGGGAAAAGTGTTGGCGAATCTGTGTCCCCTGTGGTTGGGAATGAGCGGAATTGGGTATTTGGGGACGGGATTGGCAGTGCGATCGCGCGCGCTTTTAGCGGCAAGTTTATTTCACCTGTTGGGAATATTAATTTTACCTTACACGGGGGGTTGGCTTTTCCTATTTACGGGAGCCATAATGGTATTTAGCTTGCTCGTTTTAGCCGAATTGCAATGGGATATGCGCCAGCCTATTAACAGGCTCGATTAACTTGTGTACCACCGCGATTCCAACAGCTATCAACGTCAAGCATTAACCATAAGTGATGAGTAGATTGCTAATGACTCATGATATCATGCCCGCTAGAATAACGTCACTGAAATTGGTTGATAATGAGGATTCTTCGTTTTCATCAAAAGTTGAGGAATGAAGCCCTCACTACACAGCGAATAGGGGTTATGTTAGCGGACACGATATTACTAATGGCTGATAACTAATTGCCACCAGACTGTACAGATTTGCGAGTTTGGTAATATCGTCGCCCTTGTGATGCCACTTGCCACCTTCGCCTTGAATGTATTCAGATTTTACATTGTTCCAAGCAACGCTAGTAGCACCATCTGCACTCATTCCATCTTCGCTAGCACTCTTAAAAGCAGCCTGAAAAATTTGTTTATCTCATTTGGGGAGGTCTTGTGCTTCCGAAGGTAAGGTGTCAAATTGTTGTTCTGGCATAATGACCTCTAATTATTAAACCTAAGTTTAATCTTATATACGATAAGCAACTACTTTCCTCTCTCTAACAGCCAGTTTTCAACCGGATTTTTATCATTCCTATGACAGATGTAAGATTAAATTTATTCGGATCGGTCAAAGGAATTTAGTTGCCGTTGCTGGTGCTGCCGCCTGTTTGGGTAATTTATTTTATGAAACAGCCATTAATCTGATTTGGGCTTTTTCACTTGCCAATTGAGAAAAAGAGATGAAAATTAGATAGCGAATTCCGGCAATAATTCGATACAGCTTACTTGATATCTGCTTGTGAAATGTGTTAGGGAATAAGCGCTATCTGGCATAGTTTTGGCTTTACTAGATCAGAGTTTAGCCGATCGCACTCACAAGCAATTCTGACGACTGCGCCGCCGCTGGTTAATTTAATCTCGCGCGGGCAGGACTCGGATAGCCCTCAGTTCGCTTTCCGGTTTGAAACCACTCAAATCCCAGTCAAAAGCCTTGCTGTTGCGGGGTTGTAGGCGCTCTGGGACTATGAGCGGTCGATCGGGCGTTTTGAGATAATTTAGTTTCTGGGAAAGTTTGAGCGGTATTCTGCCAGTGCCCAAATTGCCAGCAGCAAGTTAAGGAAAAATAACGCTCATAAAATTTGAAACTAACTCCTATGGCGTAGCGCTAACCCAAAATTGAGGGTGAGAAAATCAATAATTTCTGTCTCAAAGCACCTGCATCCGGGAAAAATTCATAGGAACAACCGCGCGCTTGTGTCAGAAACCCGGTTGATTCCTATATGTCTGGTGACTCAACCCAAAATTTTTCAGATGAACCCGCTTTTTATCCCCCGTACACAAATTTTGAGTTAGCTAGTCGGCCGCCCCATCAAATATCATCCACCACTTGAAATAAAACGCCATTTTGCCAAATATTCCTAAAGATGAATGGCGAACTTGAACGATACCTAATAGCTTATAAACTGTTAACGCGGCGGTCTAATTTATCCGTGGTAAATAATCGAGGAAACGGGACTAAATATGCTCCTTTACCTTCATTATTCCACAGCAAAGGTTAGAAAAGTTGCACGTTACGCTGTCAATTTTACCCTGCGGTTGTGGCATCACAAGCGATCGCAGGACTCAATGCAAAAGCAAGCATTACCATGAAATCTTCTAAATTGTTGAAAGTTGTTTTAGCAAGCGCTTGTACTTTAGGTTTAGCAACGGTTTCCTTCGCAGTGCCTGCTTCTGCCCAGTCAGGCGGTGCTGGAAGCGGTGCAGGCACAACTGGTACAGGCACCGGCACAACTGGTACAGGCACCGGCACAACTGGTACAGGTACCGGCACAACTGGTACGACAGACGGCACGACTGGCACCGGCACAACCGGTACAACAGACGGCGCGACGGGCACGGGTACAACCGATACGACGGGCACGGGTACAACAGGCACGGGTACAACCGGTACAACCGATACGACGGGCACGGGTACAACCGGTACAACCGATACAACCGGTACAACCGATACGACGGGCACTGGCACAACAGGCACGGGTACAACCGGCACAACCGGTACAACCGATACAACCGGTACAACCGATACAACAGGTACAACTGGTACAACCGATACAACAGGTACAACTGGTACAACCGGTACAACCGATACAACCGGGACAACTGGTACAACCGGTACAACCGATACGACGGGCACGGGTACAACCGGCACTGGCACAACCGATACAACCGGCACTGGCACAACCGATACAACTGGCACTGGCACAACCGGGACAGGTACAACCGGGACAGGTACAACCGGTACAACCGGGACAGGTACAACCGGGACAGGTACAACCGGGACAGGTACAACCGGTACAACCGGTACAACAGACGGCGCGACGGGCACGGGTACAACCGGTACAGGTACAACGGGTACAACCGGTACAACCGATACGACATCGACGCCGGCTGAGACGAATTCAGGAGTTTTGAGTGCTCGGCGCGATAGCCCCAACAATTTCGGGTGGCTGGGTGCCTTGGGCGCGTTTGGTTTGATCAACTTGTTTCGGAAAGACAGTACACCCTCCCATCGGTAGTTTGGGGCGATTCCCTACGGGATAGCTTCGCTTCACATACTTTTGAAAACAACTTAGAGGCTTAGAAATTCATGACTTCACTCAATCGCAAAAGTTTGTTCAAAAAATTGGTAACAGTTGCCGGAATTGCGGGCGTTAGTTCCTTGATAGCTGTGCCGGGATTCGCAGAATTAAACCGCCAGACTCACGGCTTCAACCAGTCGGGCGATCGGGTTTTTGAGCTTGCTGATAACGCTACCGACGATGCTACTACTCCCAACACTCCAAATACCCCCACCAACAACACTCCCGGCCGTTCTCCAAATAGCCCCATCAACAACACTCCCAGCCGTTCTCCCAACACTCCCACAGGTAGCGAAACTTCGCCTAATTCTCTCAGCAGCCAAGACAAAAACTTTGCCATGCAAGCAGGTCAAATTGGTATGATGGAAGTGGAGCTCGGCAAGTTAGCCGTGGAGCGCGGTTCTAGTGCTAGTGTGAAACAATACGGGCAAGAAATGCTTGAGGAACACACCCAGGCTAATGAAGAATTGATGCAGTTAGCAATGCAAAAAGGCGTAAAACTGCCAACCGAAATCAGTACCCAGAACAAAGCTTTGATGGATCGACTTTCGGGACTCTCTGGTACAAGTTTTGACAGGGCTTATAAGCAGGCTATGATCGACAGCCACAATCAGGCTATTGCTTTGTTTCAGGCTCAATCTCAACAGGGACAAGATCCCGAATTGAAGGCTTGGGCCACCCAAAAGTTGCCGAACCTTCAGGCGCACTTGCAAATGGTTAACCAAATGTTGGCAGATACCAGCAAGCCGTAATATTAGGTAGAGGAGGTAGAGTGCGATCGCCTAAAAGCCGATGATCGCACTCTACTTTTCCTAATTCGAGACTTAGCCTAAATTAATCATTTTTTAACAGACAGGCGTACGATCGCCCGATCGCGGAAACAAGCAAGTGCGATCGGGCGATCGTATTTCACCGCAGATTTATTCAAACAACACAAAATTAATTAGTCCTCAGTGTCCACAAAAACACTCACAGCCGCCACAGCGATTAGCATTTCATCATTTTTATCATTCAGAGAGGCGATCGCCCTTCCTGGCACAATCATGCCTCCTTGTTCCACAATCAGAGTTTTGCTGCCAAAAGGCAGCACAGCCAACACCTCCTGTTCCCGCACTTGTTCCGGGTATGGAACGGCCACCTTAACCTCAACAATCATCTGATTCGGGTCAGTCAAACCCGCCACTTCCCAGACGCCTAGGAGAGCATTGTGGGCGATCGCATTCCGTACAGCCCTTGCACAGGCTACAGTCGGTTCCTGCCCGTGCTGGTCTATACCCATCCCCATTTCGATGATGAAACATTTACGTGCCATTGTTGCCCCTTGGTTGATTTTTGTTCGTAGTCGATCGCACATTTCCCCAAAACAATTATCAACCCAAATGACCGCATTTTATATTATTTTATAGCTCTAGCGAATAACACAATAATCATCTCACTTAGTAAAAAAAAGGTAACTTTAGACAACATCCAAACCTAGATCTAATCAGTCCTTATAAATCTAAAATCTAAAATCTAAAATCTAAAATGGTATAACTTATGGTAATATAACCAAATTCACCATTCCTCGCGGACTGCAAAACTCATCGCCAGCTTGAATCATGGATAGTTTTCTACCACTTGCCTACTTTCAAAACCAATTTCTCCCCTTTACCGACGCCAAACTTTCCATAGCCACCCACGCACTGCACTACGGAACCGGAGTCTTAGGCGGGTTGCGGGGAATTCCAGACCCCCAAAATGCCGATCGAATATTGCTATTTAGATTAGACCGCCACTGTCAAAGATTAAGTCAAAGTGCCAGCTTCCTCCACTGCGATTTACCAGCCAGCAAAATCCAACAAATAATTATTGATTTTGTCCACAAAAACCAACCAACAAAATCATTTTATATCCGCCCTTTTATCTACACATCCAGTTTAGGAATTGCCCCCCGACTGCACAACGTAGAAACCGACTTTTTTGTCTACGGATTAGAACTTTCCGACTATTTGCCCAAAGAAGGAGTCAACTGTAGAATTAGCTCTTGGTATCGCCAAGAAGACCGCAGTTTGCCCTTAAGAGGTAAAATTAGCGGCGCTTACATCACCTCAGCATTAGCTAAAACAGAAGCAGTACAATCCGGCTTCGACGAAGCTATTATGATGAATACTCAGGGAAAAGTTAGCGAAGCTTCAGGGATGAACATATTTGTCGCCAGAAATGGTAAATTAGTTACTCCCGGTTTCGAGCAAGATATTCTCGAAGGAATTACCAGAGACAGCGTAATCACAATCGCCAGAGACTTAGGAATTGAAGTCATAGAAAGACCAGTTGATAGATCAGAACTGTTGATTGCAGACGAGATTTTCCTCTGCGGAACCGCAGCCAAAATTACGCCAATTAACCGAGTAGAAAACTATCAATTGCCCCCAAATCGACCCATCACCGAAAAGATTTTGGACAAACTGACGGAGATTATCGAAAATCGCGACAGCAATTATAAAGAATGGGTATTTCCGATTAATCTTAATTAACCGAAAATACCTGTGATCGTAGAAGCGAGTTCACTCGTTACCAGGCTCTGCCTCCACATTTCATGGCAGCCATTCGAGGCAGAGCCTCTAGATATCGGTTCCCAGGCAGAGCCTAAGAACCAGTTGTTGTGGAGCAGGCATCTTGCCTGCTTCCTGCTAAGAACTACCCGCACAAAACAGCCGCGTGATGCCGAATGTGATCTTCCATAAAACTCGCTATAAAATAATAGCTATGATCGTAACCCTCTTGCATCCTTAAAGTTAGCGGTTGTCCCGCTTTTCCACAAGCCTCCGCGAATACTTCCGGCAACAACTGCCCGTCAGCGAGATACGAATCAGCAGTGCCGCAGTCAATCAGAATCGGACGGTTGTATTGCGCTGCAAGCACCAATTCGCTAGCATCCCAAGCCTTCCAGAGTTCTTTGTCGCCACCGAGGTAGTGCCCGAATATTTTTTGTCCCCAAGGGCAGCGCATTGGCGCGGAAATAGGCGCTAATGCGGAAACTGAAAGATAGCGAGAGCAATTTTTCAAAGCGCAAATTAAAGCCCCGTGTCCGCCCATCGAATGACCGAAAATTCCCTGTTTTTCCGGTATCGCTGGAAAATTTTCGGCGATTAAATTGGGCAATTCATCAACCACATAACTGTACATTCGATAGTGAGCATTCCAAGGTGCGACTGTCGCATCAACATAAAAACCCGCACCACTTCCTAAATCCCAATCGTCATCTTCGCCAGGAATGCCAGTATTGCGTGGGCTTGTGTCGGGCGCAACCAGCATTAACCCGTATTTGGCCGCAAATTGTTGCGCCCCCGCTTTTGCCATAAAGTTCTCTTCTGTGCAGGTTAAACCAGATAGGAAATATAAAACTGGTACGGGTTGAGATAAAGCTTGCGGCGGTTGGTAAATGGCGAATTTCATTTCGCTATTGCAGGTTGAGGATTGATGGCTGTAAAAGCCGAGTTTGCCGCCGAAGCTTTTATGTTCTTTGTGCTGTTTTAAGGATTGGGATATCATATTAATTGTATTTTTTTTATGAATGGATTTTTTTTTTACCGCAGAGGGCGCAGAGGGCGCAGAGGAAGAGAGAAGAAAGAAGTTATTTCGGGTGCGCGGAAGAGTACCTTCTTCCTTCTTCCTTCTTCCTTCTTCCTTCAAAATGTCAAAACTGTGCGAATTACTTCGCCTTTGTGCATTAAATCAAAGGCTTCATTGATTTTGTCTATCGGCATTACCTGAGTTACCAGACTGTCAATATCAATTTTACCGTCCATGTACCAATCAACAATTTTAGGAACATCAGTTCTGCCTTTCGCACCGCCAAAAGCCGTGCCTTTCCAAACTCTGCCAGTTACTAGCTGAAACGGGCGGGTGCTAATTTCTTGACCGGCTCCCGCTACCCCGACAATTACGCTCACGCCCCAACCTTTGTGGCAGCATTCCAAAGCTTGGCGCATCACATTAATGTTGCCGATACATTCAAAACTGTAATCAGCTCCGCCTTTAGTTAAATCTACTAAATAAGGTACTAAATCGCCTTCGACTTCGTGAGGATTGACAAAGTGAGTCATGCCGAATTTTTCCGCCATTTCTCGCTTGTCGGGATTCAAATCTACGCCGACAATCATGTTAGCTCCCACCATGCGAGCCGCTTGAATTACATTCAAACCCACGCCGCCCAAACCGAAAACTACCACATTAGAACCAGGCTCTACTTTCGCCGTATTTATGACAGCGCCGATGCCAGTTGTTACGCCGCAGCCGATCAAACAAACTTTATCAAAAGGAGCATCTTCGCGAATTTTTGCTACCGCAATTTCTGGCAAGACTGTATAATTAGCAAAGGTAGAAGTTCCCATGTAATGGTAAAGTTTCTGCCCATCTATGGAAAACCTGCTCGTGCCGTCGGGCATCACTCCCTGGCCTTGAGTCACGCGAATTGCTTGACAGAGATTAGTTTTGCGGCTCAAACAATATTCGCAGTTGCGGCATTCGGGAATGTATAGAGGAATTACCCGATCGCCCACTTTGACACTCGTTACTCCCGGCCCAACTTCTGCGACAATCCCGGCTCCCTCGTGGCCTAAAATAGCCGGAAACAAGCCTTCAGGATCGGCACCGGAAAGAGTGTAAGCGTCAGTGTGACAAACACCCGTGGCTTTAATTTCCACCAGCACCTCTCCAGCCCTCGGCCCCTCCAGATCCACCGTTTCAATACTCAAAGGTTTGCCGGCACTGCGAGCAACTGCTGCTTTTACTTTCATGCTTTCTCCCTGCTATCGATTTGTCAATTGACCAGTCAATATGTATTGTATTACTTAATGTCAAAAATCAGCAAATCTATGACAAAATTAATTGTAATTACCGGAGTCAGTCGCGGTCTTGGTCTTGCCATGACCGAAAAGTTTATTGAATTGGGACATACAGTTTTGGGATGTGCCCGTTCCTCCGAAGCGGTGAAAAAACTCAACCAAAAATATAGTACGCCCCACCATTTTACTTGTTTGGATGTCACCAACGACGAGCGAGTAAAAGCTTGGGCAACAAAAAGTTTTGCAAAAAATGAGCCACCTGATTTGCTAATTAATAATGCAGGTATAGCTAATCATCTCGCGCCTCTTTGGAATGTCAGCAACGAAGAATTTTCTCAGGTAATTGATGTTAACATTAAAGGTACGGCTAATGTAATTCGCCACTTTGTCCCGGCAATGATTGCTCGAAAAAGCGGCATAATTGTCAACTTTAGTTCGGGTTGGGGAAGGTCAACTTCGCCGGAAGTCGCGCCCTATTGCGCTTCCAAGTGGGCAATAGAAGGACTTACGCGATCGCTCGCTCAAGAATTGCCCGCAGGTATGGCAGCAGTTCCTGTAAATCCGGGGATAATTCACACAGATATGCTGGACATTTGTTTCGGAGAAGATGCGGCAAATTACCCGTCAGTCAAAGCATGGGTGCAAAAAGCAGTTCCTTTTTTACTCAAGTTGAAACCTTCAGATAACGGAAGGCCGCTGACTGTTCCTGGATAATACAGCAACCCTTACAACATTTGCGAACCTCTCTCCTTTCTTCTCCTCTGCGCCCTCTGCGCTCTCTGCGGTTCATAAAAAAAATCTCAAAAATGAAATAAAATTGCTATATTCCCAAATCACAACTCTTTCCCCAAATAGCCACTGTGAACTTGCCGCTAACCTCCCCCTCGCAAACCGAAACCCGCAAAGCAGACCACCTGCGGATTTGCCTCGAAGAAGACGTACAATTTCGCGAAACTACCAGCGGCCTCGAACGCTACCGTTTTGATCACTGCTGTTTGCCAGAACTCGATCGCACTGAAATCGATTTAACCTCCACATTTCTCGGCAAAAAACTAGCCGTTCCCCTGCTAATTTCCTCAATGACCGGCGGCACAGAATTAGCCCAGACAATCAATTATCGCCTCGCCGATGTCGCTCAAGAATACAAACTAGCAATGGGAGTCGGTTCCCAGCGAATCGTTGTAGAAAATCCTCAACTAGCTCCTACATTTGCCGTCCGTCGCCGCGCTCCAGATATTCTGCTGTTTGCCAATATCGGAGCAGTTCAATTAAACTACAATTACGGTTTGGAAGAATGCCAAAAAATTGTTGATATTTTAGAAGCAGATGCCCTAATTTTGCACCTCAATCCGCTGCAAGAGTGCGTTCAAACCGAAGGCGATACTAACTTTAAAGGACTGCTAGATAAAATTGCCAAGTTGTGCGATAAATTACCAGTACCAGTTATTGCTAAAGAAGTCGGCAACGGTATTTCAGGAAAGATGGCAAAGAAATTGCTCGCCGCTGGGGTAGGTGCGATCGACATTGCCGGGGCAGGAGGCACTTCTTGGGCGAAAATAGAAGGAGAGCGAGCTAAAGATGGCAAGCAGCGCAGGTTGGGCGCAACCTTTGCCGACTGGGGCATACCGACAGCCGAGTGCATTGTCAGCACCCGTGCCGTAGCGCCGGATGTTCCCCTGATTGCCTCTGGAGGCTTGCAGAATGGGTTGGATGCAGCGAAGGCTCTCGCTCTTGGCGCGGATATTGCGGGACTGGCGCGGCCGTTTCTACAAGCTGCTGCGGAATCTGAATCAGCCGCAGCCCTTCTAGCTGAGGTTTTAATTGCAGAAATCGCCACCGTCATGTTCTGTACGGGCTGCGGTAATTTGGATGAGTTAAAACATTCTGGGGTTTTGGAAAGGTTAAGATAAAAGTGAGTCAGCAGTCAAAAGTCATTAGCTAATAACTAATGACAGCAAATTCGCTAAATCCTAGTTACAGGAATTACCCATAATTTCGTTTCCGCTGGCATGGGAATAATATTTTTCCGAGTGCAATGCTAGCCTCCCGCTTACGCGCTCGGTATCATTCCGCTTTAACCGGATTTGCTCTCACTAATGACTAATGACTAATGACTAATGACTAATCACTAATAACTAATTACCATTTTTCTAATGAAAGATTTCCTAAAATATACCTGTGCAAGTTTACTGGGAACCTTCCTAGGACTGTTGCTGCTGGGCAGCATCGGATTGGGGGGACTGGTACTGCTAATTGCTATGGCGGCATCGTCGTCTAAAGATTCAGGCCCGCAAGTTAAAGATAAGTCGGTATTGGTATTAGACCTTTCTTCAAATATCACCGACAGCAAACCGAGCCGTAGCACTGGCGCTGCGATTGAAGAAGTGCTTTCGGAAGATTCCGGCGATACAGTGACGCTGCGGACTGTTTTAGACACGATCGAATATGCGAAAAAAGACCCGAAAATCGTTGGCATTTATCTCGAAGGCAGCTCGGATTCGAGCAGCACCGGGTTTGCCAATCTCAAAGAAGTTCGATCGGCCTTGCAGGGTTTCCGAGATGCCAAAAAACCCATTTTTGCTTACCAGATGGACTGGAATGAGCGAGATTATTACCTCGGTTCCGTTGCTAATACAATTGCCGTCAATCCTTACGGCGCTTTGGAAATCAACGGTTTTAGCAGTCAGGGAATGTTTTTCACCGGTGCTTTGGAAAAATACGGCGTGGGAGTGCAAGTGACTCGCGTCGGCAAATACAAGTCAGCCGTCGAGCCATTTTTGCTCACAAAAATGAGTCCAGAAAATCGCCAGCAAACTCAAAAGTTGCTCGGAGATATGTGGGGAGAATACCTGAAAACTGTCGCTCCGAGCCGCAAAGTGACTGTTGGGCAACTGCAAGCGCTTGCAGATAATGGCGGAACTTTGATGGCTGACGAAGCTCTCAAAAACAAGTTAGTTGATAAAGTTGTATACTTTGACGAAATATCGACAGAACTCAAAAAACTCACAGGAACAGATCGCGAAAACAAATCTTTCAAGCAAATTAGTTTGAAAAACTACGCGAAAATTGCTGAGAATAAAAACTCAACTCGCGCTGACAATAAAAACCAAATTGCTATACTTTACGCTGAAGGAGAGATTGTAGACGGCGAAGGGGACCCGACTCAAGTAGGAGGCGATCGCATCGCTCAAGAAATGCGGAAAATCCGAGAAGATGACGACGTAAAAGCGGTAGTTTTGCGCGTCAACAGTCCCGGAGGCAGCGCCACGGCGGCCGAAGTCATCGGGCGCGAAGTTATGCTGACGGGCAAAAAGAAACCAGTTATCGTTTCGATGGGCAATTTAGCAGCTTCCGGCGGCTATTGGATTGCGATGGGTTCCAACCGCATTTTTGCCGAACCGAATACGATAACCGGTTCGATAGGCGTTTTTGGAATGTTGCTCAACGTCGAAAAGTTGGCTGCTAACAACGGCCTAACTTGGGACGTGGTGAAAACCGGCCGCTTTGCGGATACTAACACAGTTTCCCGCCCGAAAAATCCTCAAGAATTGGCGAATATTCAGAGAATAGTCGATCGCATTTACGATCGATTTATTACTAAAGTCGCGAACTCCCGCAAACTGCCGAAAAACAAGGTACAAGAAATTGCTCAAGGCAGGGTGTGGTCTGGTACGGCTGCGAAACAGTTGGGTTTAGTCGATGAAATTGGTGGCCTTGAAGATGCTGTCAGAGAGGCGGCGAAGCAAGCGAAACTCGGCGACGATTGGAAGGTGGAAGAATATCCAAAACGCCGCACTTTGGAGGAGCGAATTTTGGAAAAAATTTCAGGCGTTCACGTTTTGAAACCAGCCGCCAAACTCGACCCGCTAACGGCGGAATTTAAGAAAATGCAAGATGAATTGGCTGTGATCAAGTCGATGAACGACCCCCAGGGGGTTTATGTTCGCTTGCCTTTCAATTTGCGGATTGATTAATTAATACCAAGTCCGGGATTTTTACCCCTTTATTCTTCAGTCCCCCTCTGTGCGGACGAAAGTTTTGCTCTTGAACTGTTGCAAGCGCTGAGTCTGATAGGGGTTTTTAACGCGGATTTGGTAAAAGTACGCTGACGCACCTACAAACAACTGAAAAACCCGGTTTCTTGAAGAAACCGGGTTTATGAATACCCTAAAAGTCGATCAACTGGGAATTGGCAATATTTGTTATGCAGCACGCTGAGTTAACAATCCCCAGACGAAAAGTACCACGATCGCACCTACGACTGCAAAAGCTATGCTGGGTAGAGTTATTACTCCGAAGGATGCTCCCCCGCTCGTCCCGAGCAACACTTGACCTAGATAACCTCCCACTAGGGCGCCCACAATTCCTAAACCTGTTGTTGCCAGAAAACCGCCGCCTTGAGTTCCCGGATAAATGGCTTTGGCGATCGCACCAGCAATGAGTCCTAAAACAATCCAAGCAATAATACCGCCCATGTCTTTTTCTCCTGAATACTTAACTTCTCTCGTGCCTTGTCTTATGTTCTTAGAATAACAACCCCTATCCCGCCCTTACCTCTACCGCAGGGATGAACCGAAAGTGGTAGGATTTCTCATGAATCGTCGGAGTTTGAGGCTTTTTAATATCTCAAAAGACTTAACCCACTTTTTCTAGGGAAGAAAGGTACTTATGCTCAAAGCCAAAGGGAAATAGGAGAATCTTTTCTGGGACTTTTTGTGTTTTGGTGGTTAAAAAAATTACAATATTTCTGTGAAATAAGGAAAGTTTGCGCCCGATGGATCTGACTCTGTGCATGATTGTGAAGAATGAAGAGGCAACACTGTCGCGGACTTTGGACAGCGTTAAGGGTGTTGTTGACGAAATGGTGGTGATGGATACGGGATCGGGCGATCGCACCCGTGAAATTGCCAGAGAATCCGGGGCGAGGGTTTATGACTTTGAATGGTGCGACGACTTCGCCGCGGCGCGCAACGAGTGTCTGAAGCACGCCCAGGGCGACTGGATTTTGGTTTTAGATGCCGATGAGGTTTTGGTACCGGAGATTCTACCTCACATTAAGCAGACAATTGCGAGCGATCGGCTGCTGCTAATCAATCTCATCCGCCAAGAAATCGGTGCCTCTCAATCTCCCTATTCCCTAGTGTCGCGCTTGTTTCGCAATCGCCCCGACATCCGCTTTTCTCGCCCTTACCACGCCATGGTAGACGACAGCGTGGCTGAGATTTTGCACAGGGAACCAAATTGGAAAATAGCTTCTCTCCCCGATGTGGCGATTTGGCACTCTGGTTATCAAAAAGATGCGATCGCAGCCAAAAGTAAATTCCAAAAAGCTCAAGCAGCAATGGAACGCTATATCGCTTATTATCCAAACGATGCTTATGCTTGTAGCAAATTAGGTGCGCTTTATGTAGAAAGCGGGCAAATCGCGCGGGGAATTAATTTATTAACCAAAGGCTTGACTGCCGAGGCCATTAATGATTCTATTCTTTACGAACTCAACTATCATTTGGGAATTGCTTATCGCCAGCAGCAGCAGTTTTCCAAAGCAAAAGAACACTATCAAGCGGCAATTAATACCAATGTGTTCCCGCCGCTCAAGTTAGGTGCTTACAATAATTTGGGCAATTTGCTCAAAGATGAAGGAGATTTGAAATCTGCTGAAAAAGCTTACAAAGCAGCTTTAAAAATTGACCCTAATTTTGGAGTAGGTCACTACAATTTAGGACTGACGCTGAAGGCAGCCGGAAATTTAGCAGATGCGATCGCCTATTACCGACAAGCGATTAAAATCGATCCAGAACACGCCGAAGCTCATCAAAACTTGGCAGTAGCCTTGCTGAAAATTGGCAAAATGCCAGAGAGTTTAGCAGAATTCAAAAGAGCGATCGCCCTTCACGAACAGCGCCGCCCTTTTGAAGCAGAACGTCTGCGCCGGGGACTGCAAGAAATGGGTTTACTTTAAACTTGTTACCAAATAATTTGTAGGGGCAATCCCCCCGTGGTTGCCCCTCGAACCGGACGGGGTAAGCACGGGGGCATTACCCCTACAAACTGTAAAAATTACCAGCAAAATCAAGCAATTATCTCTACTTTGCCGCTATCCAAATCGTAGCGGGCCCCAACAACTTTAAGCTTCCCCGCTTTGACTGCTTCAGCTAAAATAGGCGACGAGGATTGTAAATTATTGACATTCATTTTCACATTAGCTCTGACTGCATTATCCCAGGCATCGCCTGTTTGACCTTTAGTCGAATCAACTGCCGGTTTAATCGCCGCCACCAAAGTGCTAATGTGACCCGGAACAGCTTTACCATCTAAAGCTGCTTTGACAGCACCGCAGCGTTCGTGACCCAGAATTACTAATAGTGGTACTCCTAATTCTAAGGTGGCATATTCTATATTCCCGAGAACCACATCGTCGAGAAAATTTCCAGCTACTCGAATATCAAATAAGTCCCCTAATCCTTGGTCAAAAATAATTTCGGGAGCAACGCGCGAATCAGAACAAGCCAGGATGGTTGCAAACGGATGTTGACCCTGTGCTACTTCTACAACTCGCGATCGAGTTTGGTCAGGAAATGTCCGTTTTTGCTCAATGTAGCGTTGATTCCCCTCCATCAATTTCTTAAGAGCATTGTTAGGAGTAATGTCAGTAGGAGTAAGGTCAGAGATTGCCTCTGCCTTTGCTGCTTCGGCTTGTAAAAACGCTGGTGCAATGCTGGCAGCCAGCATCCCTGCACCAGCCCTCAGCATTAAATTCCGTCGCGAAATCATACCTGTTCTTTCGCTTTTAGTCATTGCTTGCAACTCGGTTCAATTGTTTGTATTTGTTAGCATAATATATACCACAAGCTCAGTCAATCGATTTTAGATTTTAGATTTTAGATTTTAGATTTTAGATTTTAGATTTGAAGCATTGACCCCACTGATAAATTCGGGACGCAAGTTTCATCGGATACAGGTTTTTTATTTCTGGACGGATGAATCCGGAGGCTTGTATCCTGGATGCTTTCGGTCAGACTTTTGATTTTTCTTTACAACCTGCTCCGGCACAACGTAAACTTCAAAAAAGTAGCCCATTTTTATTTCATTCATATTTTATTTAGTAAAGTCAACAGCAGTCATCCTTCTGCGGACAGGGATGCTAGAATGTATCTAAAACGACTATTTTTTATCAATGGCTCGAAATGTCCTACGTCGCCAGCATTCATATCTATCCGGTCAAGTCCCTTGACGGCATAGCAGTCAGTCAAGCAACTATTCTAGCCAGCGGAGCTCTAGAAGGCGATCGCTCTTTTGCAATCTGCGATGCAGCAGGAGAATTGGTTAACACTAAGCACAACAGCGGAGTCCGTTTTCTACGCTTATCCTTTGACATCAAAAAGAGAATTGCCGGTCTGAAAATTCAAGGCACTGAACAAGAATTTTTTTTTCATGTAGATAGAGAACGCTTGGGAATAGAATCTTGGTTGAGCAGCTACTTCGGTTTCCCCGTCAAGTTAATTGAAAACTTGCTGACTGGTTTTCCCGACAATCTCGCTGCACCAGGGCCAAGCATTATCAGTACCGAAACAATTGCCGAAGTTGCATCTTGGTTTCCGAGAGTTTGCGTTAACGAGATGCGCCATCGCTTGCGAGCTAATATTGAAATAGGAGATGTCCCGGCTTTTTGGGAAGACCAACTTTTCCCACAAGCTGATGAAATTGTGAGGTTGAAAATAGGGACTGTAATATTTGAAGCTATTAATCCCGGTCAGCCATGTCTCTTATCTACGCGAAATTATGCGGCGCCAGCAAGCGATATAAATTTTAAAAATATACTAGCAGCCAAGCAGAAGGAAATCATGCCTGACCTGGTAAAAAAAGGGCATTTAAATCACTTTAGTCGGCTGATAGTTAACACGCGACTCGCACCTCAAGCAGCAGAAAAAATATTACACATAGGAGACGAAGTTCACATTATCAGCGTCAGCAACTCTCTATTGAATACCATTTCTGATTAGTTGTAGGTTACGAGTCTGATCAAGCCGGCGGCAACTCCAAAGTAAGCTGACCCAAAACACCAGTTCTAAAATCGTTTAACATCTGCCGCGCCGTTCGTTCGACATCTCCTTTATACCTGTCTTTTGCTACCTCGTGCAAATAATCTTCACCATTACTAGAGGCTGCATCTAATTTATACCGGGATTTGAAACCAGATAGTGATATCAACGTGTCATCAGTCGCCTCCAGCCCTTGGAGCAAATCTACCATAGCTGCTGCTACTACTTGATTGTCGTAAGCTGCTTCGCCAATATCTTCGCAAATAGCTAATTTTAGGGCATTTTCTTGATTGTTAATTCGGGTTGGGATCACTCCGGGGGCGTCTAATAATTCAATTTCGTCAGAAATGCGAATCCATCGCAGCGATTTAGTTACTCCAGCTCTGCGCGCACTATCCACCACTCTCCGCCCTAACAGCCGATTAATTAAAGCAGATTTTCCGACATTGGGAAATCCCATTACCACTGCCCGGACTGGACGGGGCAGCATACCTCGATCGAACCTTCTTTTATTTAGCTGCACGCCAGCATTCTGCACGGCATCAGCCACATCATGTACTCCGTGACCGTGCTCGGCATTAGTAAAATATGCAGTTTCCCCCTGGGACTCAAACCATGTTTCCCACGCCTCGCGCGCGCGAGGCGTAATCATATCCATGCGGTTGATGACCAAGACTCGCGCCTTGCCGCCCACCCAGCTCGGCATTTGGGGGTGATAAGTAGCCAATGGAATGCGGGCATCTCGGACTTCTAGTACCACATCTACCCGCTTTAGCTGTTCTTTTAATGCCCGTTCAGCTTTGGCAATGTGACCGGGATACCATTGAATTTTCATTAGTTAGTTGACTGTTGACTGTTGACTGTTAACTGTTGACTGTTGACTGTTGACTATTGTTATTGGTTAGTTGTTATTGGTTAGTTGACTGTTGACTGTTGTTATTGGTTAGTTGTTAGTTGTGAGTTCTTGAATGACAACTAACAACTGCCAACCGTCAACTGCCAACAGTCAACTGTCAACTGACAACTGACTAAGGCACAATCAAAACTGCACAAGGAGACAGATTGATCACCCGATTGGTAACGCTGTCAGACGCCCCATCATCGGTTAAACCCATCCCCCGACAGCCCATCACAATCAAATCGGCCCCAATTTCGTCAGCCACATCGCAAATCGTGAAAGCAGGTTTGCCTTCCCGTTCGATGATTTCAGCTTCAATTCCCTGCTGGGAAAACATCGATTGGGCCTCAGAAAGAAGTTTGGCGACTGCTTCGGGGGAAGTCATCACCTCTCGCGCGGGGGCGTCGGCCTCCTCGGCTGGGGGCTCGACTACCGACAGAATAACTAAGCGAGAACCGTAGGTTTTTACGATATTGACCACCTTTTCGGCAGCTTCGCGGGCTTCTCGGCTTTGATCGACAGGAAATAAGACTGTCTTGAACATACTGCACATCTCCGGGACACGGACTCCGATAAAATGTTTAGGTTAAGCCAATCAGTGCCGTTTGTTCCATCTTCCGTTTTTTGTACGGGCGCGGTTGAATGCGTCCGAGGCCGGGGTGCAAGTTACCAGTGCCGCCATTTCAACGGAATTCGACAAAAACACACATATTAGGAGGTTAATCCTGTGACAAAAAAAACTGTAGCAAATTTATCGGCATCGGACTTATCGGGCAAACGGGTATTGGTGCGGGCGGACTTTAATGTGCCGCTCGACAACGGCAATATCACCGATGATACTCGCATCCGGGCGGCTCTGCCGACAATTCAAGATTTAGCGTCCAAGGGCGCTAAGGTGATTTTGTGCAGCCACTTCGGCCGTCCCAAGGGTGTGACGGAGAAGTTGCGCTTGACGCCGGTTGCTGTGCGCCTGTCGGAATTGTTGGGCAAAGAGGTCAAAAAGACTGACGACTGCATCGGTGATGAAGTCGCTGCTACAGTCGCCGCGATGCAAGATGGCGATGTGCTGTTGCTGGAAAATGTCCGTTTCTACCCAGAGGAGGAGGCAAACGACCCAGAATTTGCTAAGAAGTTAGCTTCTGTGGCAGATTTGTATGTCAATGATGCTTTTGGTACTGCTCACCGGGCTCACGCTTCTACTGAGGGCGTTACTAAGTATCTGAGTCCTTCTGTGGCTGGGTTTTTGATGGAGAAGGAACTGCAATATCTCGGCAGTGCGATCGACAATCCTCAGCGTCCTTTAGCTGCTATAATCGGCGGTTCTAAGGTTTCCAGCAAGATTGGAGTCATTGAAAAACTGCTCGAAAAGTGCGACAAACTGCTGTTGGGCGGTGGCATGGTTTTCACCTTCTACAAAGCTCGCGGCTTGAACGTGGGCAAGTCTTTGGTGGAAGATGACAAGCTGGAACTGGCTAAGTCTTTGGAAGCTAAGGCGAAGGAACGGGGAGTTGCTTTTCTGTTACCTACTGATGTGGTAGTTGCTGACAAGTTTGCTGCTGATGCTAACACTCAAACTGTTCCTGTAGAAAGCATCCCCGACGGTTGGATGGGTTTGGATATCGGCCCGGATTCAGTAAAAACTTTCCAAGATGCTTTGGCCGATTGCAAAACTGTCATCTGGAACGGGCCTATGGGCGTGTTTGAGATGGAGAAGTTTGCTGTGGGAACTGAAGGTATCGCTCATTCTTTGGCTGGACTTACTAAAACTGGTACTACCACAATTATCGGTGGTGGTGACTCGGTGGCGGCTGTTGAACAGTTGAATTTAGGCGAACAAATGAGCCACATTTCTACTGGTGGTGGTGCTAGTTTGGAGCTGCTCGAAGGTAAGGAATTGCCTGGTGTTGCTGCTTTAGATGAAGCTTAATTAAGTTAAGTAGGGCGGGCTTTGCCCGCCTTGCTGGAAGCAGGTCTAAATCCTGGGCTGCGAATCATTTTTTTGAATATTTACCGCAGAGGGCGCAGAGAACGCAGAGGAAGAGAAAAGAGAGAAGGATATGGGTTTAAAGTCTATAGTTTGCTAGTATAATTTATTTGAAGTAGCAGTGAGGTTGGTTTGTGAAACTTAAAATCTTGGCAACTGTAACGGCAAGTTTAGCTTTGTTTGGGCTGGCAGCTCCCGTTAAGGCTCAAAATCCAGATCATGTTAGGCAATTGCTGGAAAGTAATGAGTGCGAGGGCTGTGACTTGAGAAATGCTGATTTGTTCAAGGCTAGCTTGTACAGAGCTAATTTAAGAGGAGCCGATTTAAGCGGAGCAAATCTCTATGAAGCTAATTTGCTAGAAGCGGATTTAAGTGATGCTAATTTGGCAAATGCTAACTTAGTTAATGCCGAGATGTACGGGGCTGAATTGAATGGTGCTAATCTACGAAATGCGGATTTGTCTAATGCTTTTTTGGGGCGAGCGAATCTGACGAGTGCGGATTTGCGCGGTGCTAAACTTTTTAATGCGAATCTGGGCGAAGCTTTTCTGCTGCAAGCTAATTTGTCGAATGCCGATTTGAGGCGTTCGCTGCTGTTTAGAGTTAATTTGAATCGTGCGAATTTAAGCGGAGCGGATATGTCTTTCGCCGATGTGCGGGATACTAATTTGCAGAATGCTATTTTGTCAAATACTAGGCTTCCTGGGGCTCAATTGACCGGAACAAATATTGATGCGGCAAATAACTTGCGGCAGGCTGATTTGGAACGTGCCAACTTGCGAGGTACGAATTTGGGGCCGGGCGTTTGCGTGAGCACTAATTTTCCTTATTGTGTTTTGAATGTGGAATAATCTGCCTGCTGAGTGCGTCAGCCTCCATTTTTTTTGCAGCTACGGGAGTTTTTGATTCCGACCAAAAACGGATACAAGCCCGCGACTTAAGTCGTGGAAAGATCAAAATTTTAGGCTAAAGTTTTAGCTCCCAAATGAATCGGTGGAATAACTCTAAAATCTAAAATCTAAAATCTAAAATCCCCTGGCTGGCGCACCCTAAGTTGAGATACGAGCTAAGTTTGAGGTGGTTTGTATCCTCTTTCTAGGGCAAATCTCACAAGCTGGGCACGATTTTCTAACTGTAATTTGCTGAAAATGCTGCCTAAATGAGCTTGCACAGTCCGGGGGCTAATAAACAGCCGATCGCTAATTTGTTTGTTAGTATAACCCTGGATAACCTCCCAAAAAACTCTTTCCTCGGCTGGTGTTAAAGGCAAAGGTGCAGGTGCTGGCAATACTGCCACAAATTGTGGTTCCACCGTTCTACCGCTAGAAGTTTGCAGCAGTCGGACTATTTCGGCGTGAATCCGGTGAGAGCGCTCTAACTGCGCTTTTACCTTAGCTAAGATTTCTTCAGACTGAAAAGGTTTTACCAGATAATCGTCACCGCCGATCGAATGACCTTCAACTTTTGACTCAATCTCCCCTTGACCAGACAAAAATATAAACGGGACTAACTGTCCCAAACGGGTAGTTCGCAAACGGCGACAAAACTCAAACCCGTCCATTTCCGGCATCATGACATCTGAAATTACCAAATCTGGGGGGGCATTTTCAAAAATCGAGAGCGCCTCAACCCCTGAATTAGCGCATTCCACCCGATATCCTTGACTTTCCAGGTACATTGCTAAGACTGTTTGACAGTCTGCTTCGTCGTCCACCACTAATATTCTTTCCATGACAGGCTTGCACCAATTCCAGTTGGACAGTTCTTGAAACTGCCAGTCCCAAAGTAGGAACTTAATTGAGTTTACCTCCTGCAACTTGATCAAGGCTCGCAATTTCAACACGCCACACTTTCTCAAATAGTCCAATTAGGGGCGCCTAGCGCATAAAAGGGGAAGCAGTAAGCTGTTCTACATTTAAATTGTCTGTTAAAAAACAATTCCCCGTCTTGTGGGGAGTAGGGGTTGGGCGTCCCGCCCGCCCTGAATATACAATTTAAATGCGCGACAGCTTAGAGCAATATGAGGAACAATCTCTTTCTTGGATTCGCCAATCATCAAAAGCTACAACTTTTTACGAGGAAGCGCCAACTTTTATGCAGAAAATAGAAGGTAAAAGAAATAATTTTACCCTATAAAACAGAAATCTTAGTGACACTTACACTATTCCGAGACCCGACATTGAAAGGTTTTTAGATTTTTCTGGTTCGGACACAGGTACAAAAGGGACAACGCGACCAGGTGCTGCTGCTGGGGGCGGCCCGAACAAACTCGGGGCGGCAACCAACATACTTTCAATTATCGGTGCGGGTTCGGGCCGGCTGAACAGATACCCCTGCATGATATCGCACTGATGTTGTTTCAAAAAATCTAGTTCTGCTTCTGTTTCCACTCCCTCTGCAATTACAGTCATATTCAAACTGTGACCCAGTAAAATTACTGCTGTAGTAATAGCAGCATTTTGAGTATCTTCGTTGGCATTACGGACGAAAATTCGATCGATCTTTAAACTGTCAAAAGCAAATTGCTTGAGATATCCTAAAGTAGCGTAACCGGTGCCGAAGTCGTCAATAGCAATCCGAATTCCTAGAGCTTTTAGTTGGTTTAAAGTAGCGCCTGCTACTGTCGCATTTTCCACCAAAGCGCTTTCGGTCATTTCTAATTCTAAATTAGCAGGCTCTAAACCTGTAGTTTCCAATATTTGGACGATTCGCGCCTTGAGTTCCGGGTCTGACAACTGCCGGGCCGACAAGTTTACTGATATTGTAAAGGGGGAAAACCCAGCCGCCAGCCAACTAGCGGCTTGAGCGCAAGCTGAAAGCAGTACCCACTCCCCAATCTGAATAATTAAACCTGTTTCTTCTGCTAAGGGAATAAATTCGCAGGGAGAAATTATACCTCGATCGGGATTTTGCCAGCGCACTAAAGCTTCGGCGCCGATAACTTGGCCGGTCGCAATATTCACCTGCGGCTGATAATATACCTGAAACTCGCCTTGTGCCAAAGCGTGGCGCAGCAAAGCTTCGAGAGCAAACTTTTCAGGAGAAAGAGTCGTAACCTTGGTGGAGTCGTTAACTAAATCTTTGAGTCTGGCTTCTGCTTGGTGAAGCGCGACTGTCAGCGGTTGAGTAATAGTTTGCCGTTTCAAGACGCGAGAAGCAATGGCTCCCAGCAATTCAGCCTTGGTAAACGGCTTTGTCAGGTAATCGTCGGCTCCCAATTCCATCCCCCGACGAAAATCGGTTTTGTCACTTTGAGCCGTGAGGAAAATAAATGGAATTGTTCCAGCTAGCGAGTTTTGCCGCAGAGTCCGCAACACGTCATAACCGTCGAGTTCCGGCATCTGCACATCGCACAAAATTAAATCCGGTATCTCCGAAAGTGCCATCTGCACCCCAACTCGACCGTTCTCGGCCGCAATGACCCGGTAGCTGTGAGATTCCAGGAGTTGCAGAAGAGTTTCCCGGATTAATTCGTCGTCCTCAATTACCAAAATTTTGAGCATGATACTTAGATAACAGATGGCACTATATATCTGAACCTGACTAACTCTAGCATACTCAAACTAGGGAATTAGTAATTGGGCCAATTAGCCAATAAATGATTAGCCAAATGGCTGAATATTTTCCCTCGGTTCTTAAGTCACAATCAAAGAACTGCCTAAATTGGGAAGATTTCGCTCTCTTTCAAGAGCAGAAAACTGCTGCGCCCGACTCGTTTGATAAACTTTTATTACAAAATCCTAATATTTCTCATAAAAAAAATTAGCGAACAGTTTCAGTGCGCCGATGGCGGAAATTACTCAGGCTATCACTTATATTATGTCCGGTTAATTGTTCATAATTAGTCCGTGTTTGTACTGAAAACTAGAGTTTTCTCTCCAGGTATGAATCAGGATTCTGCATCCTGATTCATCCAAAAAAAGATACTTGCTTTCAGACAACAGTAGTGGAGAGATAAAAATTTTAGATTAAGGTTCAATCTCCCAGATTCATCTGTGAAGTAAATCTAACATCTAAAATCGACTAACAGAGAACTTAATTATGGTTCTCTAACCCGAAATCCTATTATGCGCTGCCTTAATTCACAGGCTTAGTGGAATTCGCGCAAAACTTGGAATCTACAATTGCAGAAGTGATACTGACAGCGTGCATGGATGATGACGGAATTATCTGGTCTTGCGGAACTACCACGGTCTTTTTACAAACCAGCTCGCTACTGCCTACAGAGGCAAAGTTCCAAGCATAAAATTCGGGAGTGCTGACTGTCGCATTGGCCGGATGTAAACCTAGTGCAGTCACTAATACTAATCCCAAAGTCACTAAAGCTACGATCGCGAATCTCAGCATATTCTTTCTTTGAACCCGACAACTTATCTGATTGGTATTACCTTATTATTGCCTGGGTGGATAGAGAGCGTCAATCGATTTTAGATTTTAGATTTTAGATTTTAGATTTTAGAGGCGACCCCACGGATCAATTCGGGGGCTCCTTTATCGGATACAGGTGTTTTATTTCTGGACGGATGAATCCGGGAGCTTGTATCCTGGATGCTTGATTGTCAATAGCAGTTATTCCGCCGTCAGGTTCAACTCGTAAGCGATCGGCTCAGATGCTTGAGAAACTACCACGAATTCATAAAAACCAGTATCATCCAGCAATCCTGACCAACTAAGTCCTTCTGCATCTTCCAGCAAAGCTCGCGCGCCCTTTGTTCGCCCTGGAGTATAAATTGACAGTAGGGTAGATTTGCGCGGTGCTTGCAAATTCACGCGCAAAGTTTGATTTTGAGCTAACCTGGCAATGTAAGCTTTCCCTTCTCCGGGTTTGAGATTGCCTGTGAGGCTTTGGCTCTTCGATAGGCGGTCAAATTCAACGCTTTCGACAGTTGCTCCAGCTTGTAAGGCTTCGAGTTCGTCGGCGGTAATTGCTTGCCAAATTTGTCCGATCGGCAAACCAATGATATTGCGATCGCGCGGCTGTTGTGGAAACCAATAAAAGAACCTAGCATCAGCCAAATCGTACAAAGCCCGACTGCTCAAATTCAGCTTGTTAACCTCAGTTTTCCAGCGATCGATATCAGTGGTGTCGTAACTGCCCAACCGTGCTCTAGCGTCGATGCTGAGATTTTCCAGCTTATCGAGCAACTCGTCGCCGATTTTCTGCCACCTTTCGCGCCACTGGCGATCTTCCTCGCCTTCTTTTAACAATCGTCCGCCCAATTCTGGGTATTTGGCATAGAAAGTCTCGTCCACAAGGTTGACGTAACCGCTATAGAATCGATCGGCAATTTTGAGCTTTACAAAACGATCTTGCAAAGCATCTTCTTGCTGCTGCTTCGGGCTTGAAGGCTGGGGAATTTTCTGCACTTTTGATTGCAGATTTAACAAAGAATTGCCCGCCAACCAGCCAACTCCCCCCATACTTGAGAGCACCGCCACCACAAACAAAACCATTTTCCAAGTAGGCATCTTTTGCTGATTGCCCATAGCAGCAACTCGCACCGGAGTTCCCAGCAGTTTTGGCGTGGGGGAGGGCGCGGGTATAGGCGAGAAATCCGGCGGCTGCGTCATCCCAAAATCCGGGGCTGGTGGTAAAGGCGGATTGCCGGAGAGAGCGAGCATTACCTCGCGAGCCGAGGAGTAACGCTGGCTCGGCTGCTGAGCAAGCATTTTATCCAGCACCAGGGACAAATTCGGAGACAGAGAACATTCCCCCCGCCAGTTCCAATTCAGGGTATGGCTGTCGAGCAATTGATGGGGTTCCTTCCCAGTCAGCAACACTAAAACCGTGGCCGCCAGAGCGTACAAATCGCTGTGGGGAGAGACGATTCCCATCTGCATCTGTTCGACGGGAGCGTAGCCGAGCTTGCCGATGCGAGTCGCGGGGGCGGGAGTGCCGTTAGCCTCAGCGAACAGAGACTCTACGGTGGCGGCGACTTGTTTTACTCCGCCAAAGTCGATCAGCACGGGCATCCCGTCAGAACTCCGCAGAATCAGGTTGTCCGGGGAGATGTCGCGGTGAATCACTCCTAGAGAGTGAATGTATTCGAGCAGGGGCAAAATCTGCAGCAGCAATTGATTGATTTCTGCTTCTATAAACCGCAAACCCTGACGCTTGCGGGCGTCGAGCAGAAAGCGGTAGGTTTGGCCGGGCACGTAGTCTTGGACGAAAAATAGGTATCCTCGATCGCTGATACTGACGCGGAAGAGTTCGCGAAAGCGCGGGATTTGATTGTGTTGCAGCTTGTAGAGCACTCCCGCTTCCCGCTCGAACAGTTCCTCGGATTTTTGTAAAGCGTAACTTCCATGTACTTGGGGCGCAAATTCTTTTAAAACGCAGGGTTCGTTAAATCGGTGGGCATCTTCAGCGAGGTAGGTGCGCCCGAAGCCTCCGTGTCCCAATTCGCGGACGATGCGGTAGTGGTTGTTGAGAGTTATGCCGGGGTAGATAGGATTGTTCATGGGAACTTGCTGCGTCGGATTTTCACGCTTGACTGAGACTGGGAGTTTTGGGCGATCGCTGATTTAATCTTGCCATAGTGTGTCAGTGTTTATCTTTTCGTGGGGGTTGGGTGGAGCTATAAGACCCACACCATAATCTCTGATTTGATGTGGGATACATGGACTCCCCCAAGTTAATTTTATGGGACTCCATGTCCCTTCAATTAACATTTAACGCTACACTACTCACCAGTAAACACTGTATAATACTGGAATGCTGACACTTACACACCGCTACCGAATCTATCCAGACTCCGCTCAAGAGCAACAACTCATTGAGTGGATGGAAATCTGTCGAGGCGCATTTAACTATGCACTTCGAGAGATAAAAGATTGGTGTGACAGTCGTAAGTGTCCGATTGACAGATGCTCTCTGGAGAAAGAGTACATCATTTCTTCGGAGCTAAAGTTCCCCGGCGAAATTCAACAGGTTAACAACTTGCCGAAAGCTAAGAAAGAATTTCCCAAGTTGAGTGAGGTTCCTTCTCAAGTTCTCCAGCAAGCTATTAAGCAGTTGCATAGAGGGTGGGAATATTTCCAGGAGAGAGGGTTCGGCTTCCCCAGATTCAAGAAGTATGGGCAGTTTAAGTCGTTACTGTTTCCTCAATTTAAAGAGAATCCGGTGACGAATTTGCACATTAAACTGCCCAAGACTGGGGCGATTCCCATCAACTTGCATCGACCTATCCCGACAGGGTTTGTGGTCAAACAAGTGCGAATCTTGAGGAAAGCCGATAAATGGTACGCATCTATTTCGCTGCAATGTGATGTCAAAGTTCCCGACCCAACACCCTACGGTCATCCCATTGGAGTTGATATTGGGTTGGAGAAATTCTTGGCAACAAGTGACGGTGTTCTTGTAAAACCGCCAAAGTTCTTTAAAAGTCTGCAAGGTAGGCTGAAAGTGCTGCAACGCAGACTGAATAGAAAAAGTAAGCGGTCTAAAAACTACGAAAAACAACGCCTTAAAGTTGCCCGACTTCACCATCAAATTGACAACACGAGGAAAGACTTCCACTTCAAGCAAGCCCATGCCCTTTGTGATGTTGGTGATATGGTTTTCATGGAAGACTTGGATTACCGCATCAGTGCCAAAGGGATGTTTGGGAAGCATATGCTTGACGCTGCTTTTGGACAATTCAGAACCATCGTTAAGTATGTGTGCTGGAAGCGTGGGAAGTTCTTTGCCGAAGTTGATGCTAGGGGGACTTCTCAAGAATGTCCTGAGTGTGGCGGGTTCGTCAAAAAAGACCTGAGTGTTAGAGTTCATAGCTGTCCTCACTGTGGATACACAACGAATAGAGATGTGGCAGCAGGTCAGAATATCAGAAACCGAGGAATATGCCTCATTAGTACCGTTGGACAGACGGGAATCGAAAGCGCCTGTGCAGCCGATCTACCGGGGACTGAGGCAACTCAGTCTAGGCAAGTGGCGAAATCTCGCAAGAAAGCAACCAGGAAACCTAGGAAGTGATTCTTGGGAAGCCTACACCATAATCTTTGATTTGGTGCAGGAGGATGTCACCTACTGCGCCATATTTTCGATCGACCTCAAAATGTGTTCAAATTTTTAGCGTCCAGCCCAATGTGCGATCGGGCGTTAGCGATCCTAATTGAACCTTGAGCGATCGAGGCGCAAAATACGCATTTTAAGGAGCAAATCATGCAGCCAGAACAGCGTCAGCGAGCAATTGGGGCGTTTGAAGAGTTTTTGAGGGCGCCGCTTGAGGAACGATTGAAACAGCAGCAGAGTCGAGTTGCCGAATCCGGGGCGATGGCGCTTTTTCAAAAAGTCGCGGCCACAGTACCAGCTTACCAGACTTTCCTAGCTGAACATAACATCAATCCCACCTCAATTCAAACCTTTGAAGACTTCCAAAAATTGCCGCTAATTACCAAAGAGAATTATTTACGCTGTCACCCGCTACCTCAGTTGTGCAACCAGGGCAAATTAGAAACTTGCGATTTCATTGCTGTTTCATCTGGTTCGACAGGAAACCCGACATTTTGGCCGCGTTTTATCAGCGACGAGTTGCAAATTGCCGCTCGTTTTGAACAAATATTTCACGACAGTTTTTACGCCGAAAATCGCTCAACTTTAGCTGTCATTTGCTTTCCGTTGGGAACTTGGGTAGGCGGAATGTACACGGCAAATTGCTGCCGCTATCTAGCGAGTAAGGGTTATCCCGTGACAGTTGTAACGCCTGGGAATAATAAGAATGAAATATTGCGAGTTGTGCAGGAACTTGGGGAGCATTTTGAGCAAGTAGTTTTGTTGGGATATCCACCATTTATCAAGGATGTGATTGATAGCGGAATTGCTGGGGGTGTGGAGTGGCAAAAATATCGAATTAAGATGGTGTTTGCAGGGGAAGTGTTTAGCGAAGAATGGCGGAGTTTGGTGAGCGATCGCACTAATTCTGACAATCTATATTACAACTCTGCGAGCCTTTACGGTACTGCAGATGCGGGGGTTTTGGGCAACGAGACACCGCTGAGTATTTGCATCCGTCGCTTTTTAGCAAAAAATCCCGAAGCAGCACGCAATTTATTCGGGGAGTCGCGGTTGCCAACGCTGGTGCAGTACGATCCGAAAAGCCGCTTTTTTGAAGTGAATAATGACGGCACGCTGTTATTTTCTGGCGACAACGGTATCCCGCTAATACGCTATCACATCTCCGATAACGGCGGTTTAATTTGTTACGAAGCAATGCTCAATTTTTTGGCTGAATGGGGATTTAACCCTGTGGCAAGTTTGCAGCAAGCAGCAGGTATGAAAGTTTCTGATTTCCCCAGAGGAATTCGCTGCTTGCCATTTGTCTATGTATTCGGGCGATCGCACTTTACCGTTTCCTACTTCGGTGCTAACATTTACCCGGAAAATGTCACCGTAGGTTTAGAAGTTCCCACGATTCGGGAATGGGTGACGGGAAAATTTGTACTGCAAGTCAAGGAAGATTCGGATCAAAATCGGTTTTTATCGGTGGTTGTGGAATTAGCAGCGGGGGTGGAGGGCGATGAGGAGATGCAGGAGGCGATCGCATCTTCAATTCTCGCGCAATTGCGACGGCTAAACAGCGAATTTGTTAATTACGTTCCGCCCGAATATCAGTTACCTGTGGTGACATTAACGGAGACGGGCGATGCGGAGTATTTTCCGATTGGAGTGAAGCACCGATACACGCGGCAGTAAACCGTGTTTGTGTGAGTAGGGATGCGCTAAATTGTATCGGGATCAATGTTTAATTCTCGCAGTTTCGCGGCCCGGCGATCGGCTCGTTTCTGCGCCCAGGACTATTCTGAAAGCCCGATCGCGCTTTTTGCCCAAAAGCGCGATCGAACACCGAACAATTAGTCTTTAACTATTAGCAATTATCGTTTTATTGACCGTCAGTTTGTCTGAGAGCCGCCAGAATTTCCGGTCGTTTCATGCGCGCGTAGCCCCGCACTTTCCGGTCTTTGCCGATCGCCTTCAACCGTCTCAGCGAAAGACTTTCGTAGTCATCCTCTGGGGACGGGGACGGAAACGGCAACTCCAACTGCAACTGCGGTAACTGAGGTTTCTGCTGTGCTTTCGACTGCTTCTTCGGCTGCGTTTTTGACTGCTTCTTCGGCGGTGCATCGGGCTGTATTTCTGAGTGCGTCGCTGCGCCTCCTAGTTGGCGGCGGAGCGTTTCAATTTGATTTTTTAGGTCATTTTCTACCTCTTCAAGGGTGTCGGAAACAAACTGATTAATTGTTTGGACTGTACGTTCTAATTTTATTGACAGCAGTTTTTCCAGTTCATCCAACTGTCTCAAAGCACCTTCAAGATTGACCTCCGAAATAACAGCAGATGTTGGCGGACGGTTGCTGCTCGATTGTTCAATTTTTTTAGCCATTTTATCTACCTTTTCATGAAATGCTTTTTCCACTTGTTCGAGCAAATGCTTAATCTGTTCTATTTGGTTACGCTCAAAGTTCTGCTCAGTTAGAGCTTTTACGTGCTTTTTTAGCAGGTCTTCATTTTTTTTAACAGATTGTTCTATTTGTTTTGTTAGACTATCTACCTTTTTTTGAAATGATAGCTCTAATTGTTGCAGTAGAGTCTCAATTTGTGGAGTTTTCTGAGTCGGTTGCGGAGCTAAATGTTCCATTTCTGCTTGAGCAACAGCTACCTCCTCGTCGGTCATTTCAAATACCCACGCCCACATTTGCTCGATGCCGAGTTCTTTAGCAACAATACACCAATCTGAGCCGCAGACAACTTCATATTCTTCTTCGTTGCTGTAAGCTTCAGTGCGACGTACAATTAAAGGAATCAAGTTGCTGCCTTGCTCGATCAGACTTCTCCTGAGAGCTTCGCGGCGTTCGCGAGGAATTTCGCCCCGCTGAGGCTCTGGTATTGCAATTTGGGAAGTGTAAATCTGACTGTGACTAATTGGCTTTATCCGCAAATATTCAACTATTCGGTTTTGATCGGACGATCGATCCATCTTGTTACAAGTCCCCTTTTGTCATTAAAATCTGGTGTGTAGGTGTTTATGTATGTTTGCACTTTACAGCCTGCGTTTTAAGTGCTGCAAGACTAACCCAAGAACTCTAATTGTAAGGTGCGAGACAAACACCTTACCCAGACTGTGGTAAGTTAAAGGGTTTCTTGGCTTCAGTCTTCCAAGTCTGCGATCGAACTCGGTTATCTGGCGGAGATATGGCGTTGCTGCTGTACCTGTGCGGCTGGCTGTGCGGTAACAGCCTGGGCGGCAAAAGTTACTGCAATTCCTAAAAAAAGCGACTGTGAAGAGTTTAACTGCCTACGGGACACCAATGATCCACTGCTTTACTCATCTTTACTTATTTTGGCGTCAGGGCGATCGGGCTGGCGTTGCGAGTTGCGGCAGGAGTTGCGAGTTATGAGTGTTTTTGCCACTTGTCAATTATTTTAATCATTGTTTTGTCGGTTAACCCATCAATACGTTTGACCGCACTTGTAAATGACACAAACGGCTGCACCTCTCGTTCTTTGATTATTCTTTTGATTACTGGAGACTTCAAGCCCGCATCTTGAAAATTCGCCAACATTTTAAATTCATCTAGGGTATTGAGTGCTTCCAACGCCGACATTGATTCGGAAACTACGTTTTCAACTTCTGGTATCCTCTCTACCACAACTTGTTTTTCGGGTGGCGACTCGGATTTCAACTCATTAATTCTGTTTGCTAACCCAGCTTCAACTAACAGAGGTACTTGTTGTAAGATTCGGTTTTCAAGTTCTTGTATACTCTGGGCTAAAACTTGTTGTTCACGGGCGTACTCGGCTTTTAATTCATTAATTTGACTTGCAAACTGAGCTTCAATATTTGTTAGTCGCTGTTCTAAACTAGATGAATCTTCGGGAGTTTCATTTTCACCTAAATTAGGGACTTCGACTACAGAAACAGGGTTTGTTATTGAATCTGCGGGCGGCGACGAAGTATTTTCGTACAAAAACCCGGTTTCTGGGAGTTCAACTAAATTCTCAGTGATTGCGGTTTTTCTGAGAATTTCAAGTTGTTTGAGGAGAAGTTCTTCATTTTCTTCTTCCAGGATGAATGCTCCGATTGTCTCGCCCTTGAGAGGTTCTATTTCCTTTGCTCTCGCCGCCGCGTAGTATTCAAAATTTCCGTCTACTATCTCGTAGGCATCCATACCGTTTCGGCGGACAATTATCGGATTAATCAATCCTCCTGAATCTAAAATCAGTCTCGCTAATTTATCCAAATCAGCATCTGCAAAATTGGAACGTGGCACTGCAGATGTAATTCTTTTCACTGCAACCAGTGAGGGAAATAATTTTTTCATTAGTTTTTACCTATTTTTTCCAAAACTTCGATTGCTAGCATTTCAAATTCTTGGGAGGCGATGCAATCAGGCTTAAAGTCCAGCACTGAAATCGGATCTGCGATTTCCATATTTCCCACGATTTGAAATTGTTCTGCACACTTTGCCAAATCATCTCTTTCGTAAATTACGCTGTCCATAATTTCAAGGTCGTACCGTTTGGGAATGGCCTCCCTCCGCTTGGGCAAACTATACTGTACAAATTTAGTATTAGTTGAGATTTTGCAAGGCAGAACGCCTAAAATTGCGATCGGCTGTTTGCCGATTATTTTTCTGAATCCGTTAACTTTTTTGATGAAATCCTTGACATTAACCAATCCTTGATTAGCAAAAGGTTTTAAATCAGAAGGAATAATTAAATAATCCGCCGTAATCAGGGCAACTCTAGCATAAAAATTCAAAGATGGCGGCGTATCGATCAGTACAATATCATATTTATCCTGTACTACGGCTAGTTTCTGAATTAAAATCATTCGGCTGTAATCTAGTTGATTGAATTCAGTTTCTTCGTGCATCAAATTGATATGGGAAGGAACCACATCAATTTCGGGATGGCAAAAACTTGACTTGCGTGCTACTTCGCCTATGGAGTAACCATCTTCTGACTGCAAAACGTGAAGAATGTTGCAATCTTTCAAATCGTCTTGTTCTTCATCCTCAAATTTTACTAAACCTGTCGCAAAGGTTGTATTAGCCTGACTGTCTAAGTCTATCACCAAGACTCTCTTACCTTTCTTGCTCAGCGCTGCAGCTAAGTTGACTACTGTTGTAGTTTTACCCACGCCACCTTTATTGTGGTAAACTGCAATGATTTTCATAGTATTTTGCCTTTTTTGGGGAACGGTTACATCTGATTTAACTTGAGGCTTAACTGGATAATTTTCAGGTATTGGTTCCGGTTCTGAGATTTGAATTGGCTCAGGTTCTGCGGGGGCGGGATTCTTTGGCTGTACTGGGACTTCGCTAACTAACTCAGGGCTAACCAAATTAATTTTACTATCTTCCAGTTCGAGATTATCGGGATTTTTTATAAATTTTAAACTATCTCTGCCAATTAAAGCGATAATTTCATCAATTCTATTTTCAAGGTCTTTTCCAGCACACTTAAAGACTAGCTGAATATCATCGGCGATTCTTGCATAAATTCTAATTTCTTTACCGTTAGTTATGAGGCCGTAGCGGATGCTCAAACTTG
The DNA here is from genome assembly GCF_036704705.1 of Microcoleus sp. K1-B1. Lineage (NCBI taxonomy): Bacteria > Bacillati > Cyanobacteriota > Cyanophyceae > Oscillatoriales > Microcoleaceae > Microcoleus > Microcoleus sp. K1-B1. Next base: position 45,638 of record NZ_JAUBSH010000022.1, read on the forward strand.
TTAAATAGCGATTGAGTTTTCGCAGGTGGCGGTCTAAATTTTCCTTGGGATGTTTAGCCTCCATAACTACACTCATCGGCGAGTCTGCATCGACAACTATGGGGATAACTTGGGTGGCAAATGAGAGGAAGTCTAGACGAATATTCCCAAATGCTATTTCTTGGTGCCAAGTGTCGGGGGTATAGCCGAGTTTTGGTAGCAGATAGCTGACAATTAGTTTGCTTTCTACTTCGCTTTCGTTGCGACAGTTATTGGGATTGAAAGTCATTCGATTTTAGATTTTAGATTTTAGATTTTAGATTGGGAATGACTGATTTAATAATGGTATGGATTGTGATATTGACAGGAGGGCGCGCATTCCTCCCCTTACAAAAGCTAGGGATTGTAATATCGAAAAACCCGGTTTTGTTTGACAAACCGGGTTTTTAGGGGATTAATCGCGTTTCAAACTTACTTGGTTTGAGCGTTAAATTCCTGCAATGTTTGATAGCCACCAGCGGGATTGTACAAGTGACAGTTGTCGGCAATCCGCTTCATTAAAGACCAAGAAAATTCTGTTTCGTAGAGATGATCTTGCCAATTTTCCTTTAAGCTGCTGTGGGCGAGGCGCAAATTGTACCAGGGAATAGCAGTTGAAAGGTGGTGGGGAACGTGTACGTTAATGTCGTGGCACAGAAACTCTACCCAGCGGGGATAATCGCAGTGAACTGTTCCCGATAGTTGCGCTTGGGCTTCGTTCCATTCTTCGGGTTCTTGAAATGAAATGTCTGGTGCTGTGTGGTGAACGATCGTAAAAGTGCTCATCCAGAAATGGTAAACCAGCCAGGGCATCAACCAAAATTTGACAAATCCCCAAATGCCTGTGGTTGCAATTAAAATCGGGAATCCGATCGCAGCACCGATTAAAACGACAAAAACTGAAAACCGCACTTGTTCTTGTTTCTGTTGACCTTTGAACCGCCACCACATAAAGTGTACTTTGGCCCAGTGGGCGATCGAGCCGATCCACCACATCCGACCGAAAATTAAACTATAAGCTAGTTGTAAAGCCTTGGGCGCGCCAGTGTAGTCTGCTGCTGTCATCGGGTGCCAAGCATTATCTTCGCCAAGTTTATTGGTGTGCTTGTGGTGATAATTGTGGCCGTGCCGCCATGCGTGAAACGGATAAATTAACGGCAGAAATGCAATATGTCCGACTAAATCGTTTACCCAGCGGCGGTTAGCAAATGACCGGTGCCCGCAGTCGTGGCCGATCACAAAAAAACCGGTTAATCCGGTTCCTGTGAAAATCCACATTAGGGGTAGTAGAAACCAAGGAGATACTGCTATGCCCCAATAACCAACAGCAACGAGTAAAACGTTGACGATTACTTTTGTCCAAGCTTTGCGGGGGTTTTTGACGAATACTTCCCGCGGCAGGGTTTTGAGAATATCTTTGAGGCGCAGGTTGGAGGTGTCACTTGCGGATGTCAAATTTAGTGGTTTTTCGATCGATGCTGTCATAAACTGATTTCGATTCTCCGTATGCCATGAGGATGGCTTAACAAATTAGCGCAATAAAAAAGCGCCGTAAAATGTCAGCTCGTTGCCAGCAAGCAGCAGACGAGTTGAGCTGTAGGCAAGCGCGTTTTAGCAAAAGCTAGCGATCGCTATCCGCAGTTAGGAATTTCTAGCACTTTTGGCAAAAAACACTGCGGGTAGCAAAACATTCGTTTTTATAACACAGGGCCAGGACAATTAGCATTAGCGACTGTTGTCAGCTAATTGCTGTTCCTGCCAGAAATGGGGTCGATCTCCCGCAAGCCAGCGATCGAGCGCTGTTTGAGGCTTTGCACTTCCAGCAGCAAGGATTCGATTTCCGCTTGCAAGTGCAGGAACTTAACTTGCTGATCGGCTTGGTAGGGGCACTTCACTGAATTTACTTTGCGGGCAAAACTGGTCGATAGCGTAGAAGAACTAGCCATTTCGGGATTGCTCGCGGTAACTTGAGGCCGGGAAAGAGTCGATGAATTATTTGACATTAGTAATTGGGTAGACATATCTACACATTCACACCATTAAGTTACTTTAACCTGAACCGATCGTATTAAACATCAAATTAACCGATCGAGCTAAAATTAGTGTAAATTCTTCGGCCATTGCCTAAAACCATTGACACCGTGACCCTGATTCTACCTGCTACTGACTCTGCTGCTAACTCTGCTGCCCGCGCCGCCGAGCCGAAACGCTACGGCTGGCCCGGCTTGATCGAAGCTTATCGCCCCTACCTGCCGGTCACAGAAACCACGCCGGTAGTGACCCTCCAAGAAGGCAATACTCCCCTGATTCCAGCACCTGCGATCGCCTCTCTCATCGGTAGAGACGTGCGCGTCTTGGTCAAATACGACGGCCTCAACCCCACTGGTAGTTTCAAAGACCGGGGGATGACAATGGCGATTTCCAAGGCAAAGGAAGCTGGTGCCGAAGCTGTAATTTGCGCCAGTACCGGCAATACTTCGGCCTCCGCTGCCGCCTACGCCCGACGCGGGGGAATGCGAGCTTTCGTGTTGATTCCCGAAGGTTACGTGGCTTTGGGCAAGCTGGCGCAAGCTTTGCTTTACGGTGCGGAAGTAATTTCGATTGGGGGAAATTTCGATCGGGCTTTAGAAATTGTCCGCGAAATGGCTGTTAACTACCCCGTGACATTGGTCAACTCCGTGAATCCTTACCGCTTGGAAGGTCAGAAAACCGGAGCTTTTGAAGTCGTTGATGCCTTGGGCGATGCCCCCGACTGGCTGTGCATTCCCGTCGGAAATGCGGGAAACATCACAGCATACTGGATGGGTTTTTGTCAATACCACCAAGCCAAAAAATGTTCGCGCCTGCCGCAGATGATGGGATTTCAAGCCGCCGGGGCTGCGCCGTTGGTAACGGGCTCACCGGTATCGCACCCAGAAACCCTGGCGACAGCAATTCGGATCGGCAACCCTGCTAGCTGGAAACAGGCGATCGCAGCTTCCGAAGCCAGCCGCGGCAGTTTTGCCGCAGTCACCGACGCCGAAATTCTCGACGCTTACCGTTTGTTAGCATCGCAGGAAGGAATTTTCTGCGAACCGGCGAGTGCAGCTTCTGTGGCCGGTTTGCTGAAGGTAAAAGACCAAGTTCCGACTGGGGCGACGGTGGTTTGCGTGCTGACTGGTAACGGTTTGAAAGACCCGGATACCGCAATTAATCACAGCAACAATCTATTTAAAAGCGGCATTGCTCCGACTTTGGATGCAGTAGCTGGGGCGATGGGATTTTAAGAAATTAGTTGACAGTTGTCAGTTGTCAGTTGTATTCTTTGTGTCCTCTGTGGTTCATTTAAACTAAGATATTGCACCGGTGGTCAACAACCTGTAGGGGCGGGTTCACCAACAATATCTAACAAGTACCAACAATCTGAATAAACCCGCCCCCACCCAACAGTAAATCGCAATCTACCTCTTTTAAGATACAAGGGGCTGCTTCCTCAATAGCTTTCAAGGATACCAAAAGACTAAAAAACCCGCCCCCACCCCGCGCGAAAGTCCTCGATTGATATTGTTGTAAGATATCAGTTTAAATTCACATCTTGCACCAATATAAGAAACAGGCAAGATGCCTGTTCCACTCTTAGTTAAAATCTTTTGTGGGGAGTAGGGGTTGGGCCGAAGAGCCCGCCCGTAAGCCCATCGAAACAGGCAAGATGCCTGTTCCACAAAATATAAATTTTCTTGTGGAACAGGCATCTTGCCTGTTCATAAAAGGCTAATTGAGAATGGTGCAACATCTCAGTATCAATAAACTCCTGTGATATCACTTTTTTATCAATAAATTCAGCGAGACAATTTTGTCATTATCTTATGACTAGCCCTACTGCAACCCTGTTAATTGCCTGTCCCGATCGCAAAGGACTCGTCGCCTTACTTGCCAATTTTATCGCGTCCCACAACGGCAATATTATCCACGCAGATCACCATACAGATTTTACCGCCGGATTATTTCTGAGCAGGCTAGAATGGCAATTAGATGATTTTGACTTAACCACCGAACAAATAACACCTGCTTTTAGTGAAATTGCCAAGGATTTACAAGCCAATTGGCAACTGCATTTCTCCCAGAAAATTCGACGCATCGCAATCTGGGTCAGCCGTCAAGATCATTGTTTATTAGACTTGATTTGGCGACAGCGAGCGCAAGAAATCAGAGGTGAAATTCCCCTGATAATCAGCAACCATGAAAATTTAAAGCCCATTGCCGCACAATACGGTATTGACTTTGAGTATATTCCCATTACTAAAGACAATAAAGCTATTCAAGAAGCACAACAGTTAGAACTTCTTAAAAAATATAAAATTGATTTAGTGGTTTTGGCTAAATATATGCAAATTTTGAGTCAAGACTTTATCAGAAATTTTCCCAATGTGATTAATATTCACCATTCATTTTTACCCGCGTTTGTGGGTGCAAATCCCTACGAAAGGGCTTATGAAAGAGGGGTAAAAATTATCGGTGCAACAGCCCACTATGTTACACCTGATTTAGATGCGGGCCCGATTATCGAACAAGATGTTGTGCGCGTCAGTCACCGCGATGAAGTGTCTGATTTGGTTCGCAAAGGTAAAGATTTAGAAAGGGTTGTGTTAGCAAGAGCGGTGCGATATCATTTACAAAATCGTGTTTTAGTTTACGGCAATCGGACTGTGGTTTTTGCTTGAAAGTTAGGTATCATATCAATCCTGGTTTGTTACTCCTTCGATCGCTCGGCGAGTGATATCAATTCCGGTTGCACGATCGCAGTGTAGCGACTCCCAAAGTTTTCTCAACTTGATATTTTTCATAAATTGTGACGCGGTTAAGATTGTCCGTTGTCCTCAAGTTGCGATCGCCTTTCGACCAGTTTTCGCAAAGAGCGACCCCTACGACGAGGTTTCGGAACTTTACTTTTGCCCGCGGGCCATCCTTCACGCTGCTGCGAGCGATCGCCATCTGTCTCTTCGGCTTGATCGTGGAACAAAATGTTCCGCGTGGGATAAGGCAAATCGAGGCCGTTTTCCACATATAGCTTTTTTTTAATAGCAGAAATTACCTTGTCGCGCGATCGCAGATCGTCAATTCGGCGCGGCGGAGCAATCCACCACCGAACGCGGATATTGACGGTACTTTCTGTTAACTCCATCGCCAGCACATCGGGTTCAGGAGCTTTCAAAACCTCCTTCAGGCTGTACAGTGCTTCCAGGATTAACTGCTTGGCGTGGTCAATATCGTCGCCGTAACCAATACTAATATCGTATTCCATGCGGCGTTTATCGAAAGCAGTATTCACTGTCACCGTATTCGTAAACAATTCGGCATTAGGAATGACAATCCGCCGACCATCATAGGTTTGGATTGTTGTAGCGCGCGTCTCAATATTTTCTACCGTTCCCTCAAAGTTTTTAAACACAATTTGGTCATCGATTCGGAACGGTTCCGTCAACAGAATTAGGATACCTGCTAAGAAGTTTTGCAAGATATCGCGAAAGGCAAAACCAATCGCCACCCCGCTAATTCCAAGCAGTTGCACCAAATCGCCAGCTTTCAATGTGGGAATTATAATCGAAAGAGAAATAAATAGACCAACTAGAACGATCAGACTCTGGGCTAACCGTCCTAACACCAGCCCCAAATTTCGAGCTTGGTGGTGCTTCCGGGTAACTCGCCTGACCACTCTCTTAATTTGCCGACCCACAAAGTAAAAAATTGCAAAGACAATTAACGCCAGCACAATATTAGGCAGCATGATCAGAAAGCCGTCGATCATGCTCTGAATCTTTTTCCAGACTAGGGATATCTCTGCCCTCATGAAGTTTCCTCGCGCATCAGTCGTTGTCGATAGTAGTAGAATCTAGCTCGATTAAGTTCTATCTAAAGACTGTAGGTTGGTACGACGCGAGGAAGATTTTTTGGCAGTCCTCAAAATTTTGAATGCGGATTATAGGTTGGGATGTAGTACATTTACATCGATTAGTAGATTATCCGTAGATGCGGAATAATATCAACTCAGCCCTTCATCGGAATTATTCATCTCTCTTCCCTTCCTCTGTATCCTCTGCGTCCTCTGTGGTTTAATCATTCCGATAGAACCGGAATTGAATATCATCAAGAAGCTGAGAAATTAATGCCGCTTAATTGCAGTAAAAGCAAAAACAACACATCGGTAACTAAATCCCACCTGCGAAGGGGACTCGCCATGACGACAATTCCTGAATTTTTAACTCCTAATTCCCAAAGGGCGGTAAATCGAGTAACTGATTTTTAGAAGGTGGAAGTTGGGCGGGATTTTTGCCTGTTTGGGAGGAAGTTTGGCGGATTTCCAGAGCAGTTTCGCCAGGATTTGCAGTGCGAGTAGGTACTATTTCTAAAGAATATACTGTCTCCGTTTTTGCAGGGGCAGGATTTTGGGCTTTCGTGAGCAAGTCAACGGCATCTCCGAGGGCGCTAGTTAAATTTTTGCTAGTTTCGGCGTGACGGGCTTCTTCTTGTTTGAGGGCTTGAGTGAGTTGTTTAACTTGTTCGATCGCCCGATCGCGCTCTTCGAGAACTTCTGCTAACTTAGCTTTAAGTTCGCCAACTGTTTGCAGTTGTTCCACTTCCTGCTGGCGAGCAACTCCACCATCGTCGCCTTCGGGCATAATGGGGGAAAAATTTTGTAATTGCTGTATTTGTGCTTCCAGAGAAGCGATGCTTTGCTGAGTTAATTTAGCATCATTCCGCCGCTGCTCGGCTTCAGTATTGTATAGTTGGCGCCACTGAGCGGCACTTTCACCTGCCTCATCTCGATCGCGCGAAACTTCTGTTAACTGCTGTTGCAGCCGCTTGATTTCATCTAACCACTGTCTGACATCCTGAGCCATAATATTGATTTTAGATTTTAGATTTTAGATTTTAGATTGGGGAATTGGGAATTGGCAATTGCGAGTTGATAATGGCTTAATTAATTAACGACTTGTGTATCTCATCTTTCGCCCCATTGCCTGTGCGCTATGAACATTTTTTACTGGTTGCGCTACCTGATTTTAGCTTTGTTTAAGGCATTTTTGAGGCTGCTTCGAGCTCTCAAACGGAAATTTGGGGGTTTTTGGCTGTTTTGTCGGTGTTTGACTTGGGGCACGCTCAAGGAAGTCGGCGCGAAGGCGGGAGAACAGCGCTTGCCGGGGCTGTCTGCGGAAATGGCCTACAATTCTATGCTGGCGCTGTTTCCGGGGCTGTTGGCTATCTTATCTGCGATCGCTCTGTTTGAACCTTTGCAGTCAACACTTTATCAAATCGCCCGTCTTTTGGGCGAAATTATACCCGATGACGTGCGGAAGTTGATTGGTGGCTTAATCAAAGAAATTCTGTTAACTCGCAGTAAAGGGCTGTTTTCGGTGAGCTTTCTTGGGGCGATTTGGGCATTTTCTGGAGTAATGAGCGCGGCGATGGCTGCACTCGATCGCATCCATGAAATCCCCAGCCCTCGAACTCGACCATTTTGGAAAGCAAAACTTATTTCTCTGGCGCTGAGTATCGGCACAATTATACTATTGATTCTAGCATCGGGAGTAGTATTTGTCAGCGACTTAATTGTACAAGCTATTGCCCGTCAGAGTTGCTTGCTGGAGTCCGTCGCCAATTGCAATTTAAAAGATGTTCAAAATTGCTTGCTACTCGCCAGCACTTGCCCTTTGGAGTCGCAACTGTTAGGTGTTTGGCGGCTGTGGCGGTGGCCGATTTCTTTGGGAATTGTATCACTGGCTTTTGCCTTTGTTTACCGCTACGGGCCTAGCCGCCGTCAACCAGATATTCCTATTTTTTCTGGAGCTGTTTTTGCTGCTATTTTGTGGGCGCTATTTTCAGCTTTATTTCGGTTTTATGTTTTGCATTTGGGCAATTACAGTTGGACTTACGGCACGATCGGAACTTTTATTGTGTTGCTGCTGTGGCTCGATCTTTCTTCTTTGGTGATGCTGATCGGCGCTCAATTGAATGTGACAGTGGGAAAGGCAATGAAACTAAAATAACGGGCATTGGGCATTGGGCATTGGGCATTGGGCATTGGGCATTGGGCATTGGGCATTGGGCATTTGTTATTTGTTATTTGTTATTTGTTATTTGTTATTTGTTATGACAACAGTGAACAGTGAACAGTGAACAGTGAACAGTGAACAGTCAAAAAACTCTTATTAATTACCGGATGCTGGCTTACCGACGGAGTAAAGTGCTGAGGATACCCGCAACAAAAGACAACAAAATTAGTATCCAGATAACACCACCGGGAATGAATGTCAATATTCCAACACCTCTGAGAATCCAAACTAGGAGGGTGAGGCCCAAGATAGTCCAAAAGATGCGGGTAGATAGTCGCATTTGAAATCTAGGAGAATTAGTCATGTTGAATGTTAAAGTTTTGTCTGGATCAATGATAGCTGCTTTGCTGGCGATCGGCAGTTACCTCACCTTAATTTCGGTTCCCGGTTCCGCTATTGCACCTGGGGGTGCAAATAAGCTGGGAGAAGTGGCAAAAACTGCTCAAAAAACACCTGCTGCAAGTTTAACAATTTCCGATCGCACAATTGGAGCGGCGAAGGTGGGGATGACTTTCGGACAATTGAAAAAGGCCCTGGGTTCCACGGCGCAGTTTAAAGTAGAGTCTCCTTTTATGGTAGACTTTGATTCTGTGGCAGTTAGTCGATCGGGAAAAGTGCAATATCGGATTATCTACGCTGCGGGTACAAAGCTAAAAGATACCGATGTTATTGAACTTTTGATGACGGATAATTCTAGTTATAAAACAGTTCAGGGCGTCGGGCCGGGAATGACTTTGAAACAAGCTGAGGCAATTTACGGCAAAGCTACTTTATCTTATAACGTGGATAATGAAATGAGAGAAGGGGTTATATTTGCCAAGCAACCCACTAGAAACATTATGTTTGTTCCCCAGGCTAAAGGGAAACAATTTGCGGGAGTTTATGGCGCTGGCAAAGGGGGATTTTATCAGACTAATAAATATCACACCAATGCTGTAATTAAGTCGGTAATGGTGCGGAAGTGAATTAGTTAATAATACTAAGTTTAGGAAATTTCTGAGTCCGCCTTTCACGGAGTTTACCCGCTCCTGTAACGAAGGGTTGGAGGGTAAACTGCGGCGGACGAAAGTTGGTGTAGTTTGACCTCTTACACTCCTGGACGCACAGACTCTATCTTGCGGGTGCGCCGAAGCGCACCTTACCGCTATAACTAGCGTTTCACAACACTTGGGGCGTAAATCCTGCTCTGACTCGAATAACGAGCCTTGCATATAAGCGCTTCTTGTGGCTTTCGCCTACGAGTTTGAGGTCAAAAAAAGTGGTTTCAACCGCCTAGTCCCTAGGGTTAAAAACCCCTCACTTTTGTTTAATTACTAATAAAGTAATATCATCAAAAACCTTCTGAGTGCCAATATACTGCCTCACATCATCAATCACAGCTTCACGAATCTCTAGGGCCGAGCGCTGATGATTTTCAACTACCACTTGGCACAGCCTTTTTAATCCGTACTGCATTTTATTAATATCTCTAGCTTCAGGAATTCCATCCGTATAAAGCACTACCACATCTCCGGGATTTAACTGCACTTCTGTTTGAGCAATAAAGTCGCCAATTTCTTCCGTTAAGCCAATGGGAAAGCCTAAATCCATCGTGTCTATGCACTCGAGTTTGCCATCAGCGCGCACCACGATCGTTTCCTCATGTTGTCCGCTTAACTTGAGGAAGCCTCCGGCGTAGTCTAAGATGGCTAAAGTCATGCTTTTATCGGAGTCAATGCGCTGGAGATTGTCATAAAGAGTCTGGTTTATGACATCTAAAAATTTTACGGCATCGGTTTCGTTCATTTTCTGAAGCGTCCTGACTGCCGTTTGTGCCATAATCATCAACACCCCACTTTCTAAACCGTGTCCGGTAACGTCTCCAATGCTAATTTTTACTCGCTCGTCCTGTTGCAATACGTCGTAGTAATCGCCGCCCACTTCATCGGCGGGTTCCATAAATCCAGCTATTTCTAAGCCTTCAATAGTTTCTAGTTCCGATTGTTTTGGCAACACCATTTGTTGCAGTTTTTTGACAATATCAAGTTCCGCACTCATTCGCAGATTGTCTTTTTTGAGGAGTTCATTGAGAGTGATAATTTCTTGATTAGCTTGAGCTAGTTGAGCAGTTCTTTCGTTAACTTTATCTTCTAAAGTTTGATAGAGACGGGCATTTTCGAGGGAGATTGCTGCTTGAGTAGAGAGAATTTTTAATACTTCCAGTCGAGCGCGCGTAAATACTCCCTCAGCCCAGTTATTTTCCAGATAGATTAGGCCAATAAACTGACTGCGATACAGTAGGGGTACAGATAAAATGGATTTTGTTTGTTGGGAAATAATGTAAGGATCGTTAACAAATAAACCTTGACGGCTAGCATTTTCTAACACTACAGATTCTTGAGTTTTATACACGTATTGGATGAGCGATAAAGGCAAGCGATCGCTATTGTTAATATTCAATTCGATGCCTGTATTAATTTCCTCAGCTCCAACTTCGGCTATCGCTTTGATGATTAAATTTTCCTCTTCTAATAAAATTAAATATCCCCGTTGCGCCCCGGCATTTTCCATCGCTAATTTGAGTAATTTATCGATTAATTTATCTAAGAGAATCTCGCCAGAAATGGCTTGAGAGACTTTGACGATCGTACCAATATCAAGCAAATTAGCATATTTACTGCTAGAAGAGGTGTTAGATAATGTAATAGTTGTCTCCGCATTTTGCACTGTCGATCGAATGCGGGGAAAAGTGATTAATAGGGCTTCCGCTTTGGCGAATGCGCCCCAACTGCGATAGGCATGATAAGCATCAGCGAGGTAGTCGAGGGCAAATTTATCCCTCCCTATTGCCAGGTAAAATTCTCCTGCCCTTTCCAAACCGATTGCTACTTCTTGAATAAAACCATTCTGACGTGCTAATTCGATCGCTCGATCGTAGTACATCATGGCGGGTACTACATCCCCTAAAACTCGCGCTTTTTCTGCTAGTAATAACTCGTACTTACTTTGATAATTCATGGGGGCGTGACTCGCCCAAACTTGGATTTGTTGCAGGTTATTTTCAATTTTCTGTAAAACCTGTTCGGGCGGCTCAGTTACTGTTAGTTGATGATAACAGGCTAAACGCACGAGAGTATCGTAAAAAATATAACCTCCCGCTAACATTGAAGCCGTGGCAGAAGCCTCGTATTGGGCCGCAGTATTACTCTGAACTAGGGCAGCGGCATAATCTTTGCAAAAGTAAGCCAACACGGTTTGAGCAAAATGCAGGAAAAACAAAAACATTCCATTTTGAATCGTCTCGATATGTTGTCTGTCTTCCTCACTCAAGCTGGCTCCAACTAACTGCTCTTTCTGCTGATTTTTGCCTTGGAGATTTAAGGTAAGTTGATGCCAAATTTTTGCCGGATATAACCCATTTTCTTGTTGAATTTTATCCAAAAACTCTATATAATTTGCTTGCTTGTCTCCTACCATATCGAGAACTTCACCAGTTAGCATTAAATAGCCACAAGAAAACATATAGCAATAAGTAATGTAGACAAAATCTCCTGTTTCTAAGCCCATTTGAATTGTCTCAATAAAGGCGGGAACAGTTTGTCGATGAGGTTCTTGCCAATGACCAATAAAAGAGTTAAACAGCATATAAATTTTGCATTTTAACTCCGGGGCCGGATATTGTTCTAAAATTTGCAGGGATACTTTACCTGAATGGTAGCCCGTGGGTATATCTGCCAAGGGGCCGCACAACATTAAACCATACATTCCATAGGCATACGCGGCTAAAGCTGAATGACCGAACTCTAAGCATAAATTTACCATTTTGAAAACAATATATGGTAGTAAATCAGGTCGGGATTGATAGGCTGGCCCGGTGATAATGGTTAAGATTTGCAGGACGGCAACTTGCGCGCGATCGGTCATTGCTGGGAAATTTGCGAGTTCGCCTAAACTCGGTACAGGGCGAATCAACCGCAGTTCTTCAGGATTTTGAACGAGGGGATAACCTAATAGTTCAATTAAGGGTAAAGCCGTATCGATCGCCTCGATCATTTGATTTTGGCTGATTTGGAACTGCACTGTGATTTCGGCAATTTTGACTCTATCGAATACCGTTTTTGCCTTCGCTAGTGCAATTTCTGATAGCTGTTGTGCAGTATTAAAATTAGCATTTAAATATTCTACTTCAACGGCTTCTGTGTAGAGATTTAAACTTAAATCGTAGTGCGTTTCCCAACTGCGATCGTTGAGGAGTTGTAAACCTGCAGGCAGATATTTCTGGGCGGCTTCGTAAGCACTAGCCAATTTGGCTTTGCGCCCTGCCATTAAATTCAGTTCTGCTAGTTGGTAGCGTTCCCTAAGATCCGTAATTAATTCGGAACCCCTATTTAATTGATTGACAATATCAAATATTTTTTCTTCGAGTTCTACCGGACTGGTATTCTGCAGTAATAAGCGCCCAACTTGCAAGTGAACTGTTTTTTTCCGATCGTCAGGAATCAGATCGTAAGCGGCTTGTTGCACTCGATCGTGGAGGAATTTGTAGTCGATCGCCAAATCGGCAAAATTTTCTAATACTTTAGGAATTTTATAAGCATCGCTTAAAGGTACAATTAAACCTGTTTGCAAAGCCTCCCACAATTCAGCGGCAGTAACAGAGGGAGATTGATCGTTAATTACAGCAAGCACCGCCAGATCGAAGGAATTACCCGCACAGGCACCTAATTTGATAACGTTTTGCGTCTGTAGCGAGAGTTTTTGAATTTTACTAATCATTAAATCTACTACATTTTCAGTTATGCCAACTTCCTGAATTTGTGCTAAGTCCCATTCCCATTCTCCTGAATCGGCGACAAATCGAATGAAATTTTCCAAATATAGATAGCGTAACAACTGCGTTAAAAAGAAAGGATTACCAGCCGTTTTTGCGAGAAGTAGTTCTGCTAAAGACTGAGCTTTGGTGAGAGAGCACTTTAAAGTATCGGCGACAATTTGCTTGACGTGAACCAGGCTTAAAGGATTGAGCGTAATGGTTTCTATTCTCGTACCGCAAGAGCGAATATCGTCCGCGGCGATGATAAAGGGGTGGGTGGGACTTACTTCGTTATCTCGGTAAGCACAAATGATTAGTAAGTGATGAGTATCAGCGTCGCTAGTTAGGAGTTTAATTAAGTTTAAAGAAGCCGCATCCGCCCATTGTAAATCATCCAGAAATATCACTACAGGATGTTCTTTTTGGGTGAAAACATTAATAAATTTTTTGAAAGTCAAATTAAAGCGGTTTTGGGCTTCAGATAGAGGTAGGGGAGTGAGGGCTGGTGGTTCGCCAATAATTAATCCGACTTCGGGAATGACATCTACAATAACCCGCGCATTGCTTGCTAATGCTGTCTTAATTTTCTGCTGCCAGTTAGCGATATTTTCTGGGGTTTCAGTTAATAGTTGACGCACCAATTGTTTAAAGGCTTGGATTAGGCAATCGTAGGGAACATTGCGCTTGTATTGATCGAATTTGCCTGAAATAAAGTACCCTCTTTGTCGGACTATCGGCTTGTTAATTTCATTGATGAGAGCAGATTTGCCAATCCCGGAGTAACCTGCAACTAAACTGAGTTCAATGCTTCCATTGGCGATGCGTTCAAAAGCTGACATCAGTAAGGCTACTTCAGCTTCTCGGCCATAAAGTTTTTGGGGAATTTCAAAATGCTCTAATAAGTCTTGTTGAGCGAGGGGGAAATTTTCAATTTTTCCAGTTGTTACTAATTGATGCAAACAAGCTTCTAAGTCGGATTTAATACCGGAAGCACTTTGATAACGTTCTTCGGCATTTTTGGCGAGCAGTTTCATGACTAATAAAGAAATTGCTTCGGGGATTTCTGGTTTGATTTGATGGGGAGGAATGGGTGATTTAGCGATATGAGAGTGGACTAATTCAAGCGGATCTGTGCTGGTAAAAGGTAACTCTCCTGTCAGCATTTCGTAGAAGCTAACTCCGAGAGAGTAGAAGTCTGTGCGATAGTCGATCGCGCGATTCATTCTGCCCGTTTGTTCCGGGGACATATAGGCGAGAGTGCCTTCTATTAGGTTGGGATTATTAACTGTGGGATTTTCTTTGGAGAGTTGGGAAGAAATGGCAAAATCGGTAATTTTGACCTGATGCGCGAGCGGGTCAATGATGATATTTTGGGGTTTAATGTCCTTGTGAATGATGTGGTGTTGGTGCAGTTGATGCAGAATAGTAGTTAATTGAATGCCAATGGTTAAGCATTCGCTTAAATTGAGGGGGCGATCGGTCATGAAGTCAGTTAAAGATTGACCGTCAAAGTCTTCTAAAACTAGCAGGGGATAATTGCGGTAAGTTTCTAAGCTGTAAGGCTTAACTATTCCTTCAATCTCTAGATTTTTTATTACTTCATATTCGTGTTTTAACTTGGCAATCTCGGTAATAGTAGGATATACCGATTGCAATATTTTTAAAATAACCGGAGTACGATCGCTTACTTTATAGGCGCGATAAACTTGCGTACTTTGACTTTGGTAAATTAATGCCGTAACTTGATAGTTGGGGATTTTCGGTAATGCAATTGTCATATTTTTTAGTGGAGTAATTGTTGTTTATATACTCCTTATGTGGATTAATGGGAATTGGGAGATAGGAAAAGCTAATTTTTTAGAAAATTGACATTCACCCTACTATAGCGAGTTTAAATGAGTTGTGTAATTTTTGTAGGGGCGATCGCACTGCGATCGCCCCTCATCGCCACATAGCAAAAATGATTTAGAGGCGCTATAGATGATTTGGCACTTCTGTACTCCAACGATACAGGCGATCGGCGGATTTTATCTCGATACACCGTGACGCCAACGATTGCCGATCGATAAGATTTGCCACACGCTTAACAAAATCTGCTGTAACATCATCAGCCACCAAGGGATCTCTTTCTTCCAAGGCAAACCATTTTGGTAGCGGTATCGATCGTGCCAGCGCCATAAAACTAAAATCCAAGGCTCGTGTAAGTCCCAAATTTTACAGTAGGGAACTTGTACCCCCGCCGCATTAACGATCGCATTAACAGCGCGTCTAGCCGCTTCATTTGCCCCTTCCATTGTAGCTAAATCTGTATTGGTGCGGACGTAATCCGATGCGAGGAAAAAGTTAGGGATCTTAGTGTAAGCGTGGGGACGCAATTGCCACGTATTCACCAAGTTAACTAGCAACGGTTCGGCATTGACATTAGTAGGAATTTTGAGGCAGGTAATGTAATAAAGTATACCATGTCGCTCTTTTTGTTGGATAAATCCTTTGTTGGCAAGGAGGTCGAGTTGGATGCGGGCGATGGCGGTATAATCGGGTGGCGTTGAGGTAGTATCTTGGCTGTGGAGATAGGAGGCTACTTCATCGAGCGAAACTTCTGTTTTGGGTGAAATCCAGTTAAATAAATCGTGCAGAGATTCTGGGAGAAATTCATCGAGAAGGGTTTGAGTAACCATCGATCGAGGTGTAGCAATATCGGGGTCCATAAACCAAGAATGGAGATTGTCATCGGTGAGAATTTCTTGCCCTTCCACGTTCAGGCTTCTTTTTAATTGCGCCCAAATTTCGTCTTTAATTTCTTCTGGGCTAGAGATGTAAGCGGGTTGCTTAATTTTGATGCCGATCGAGTTTTCTGTGGCGGCGACTTTACCTGTATTGGGATCGGTAAAAAAGCCCCAATCTGAAGCGATCGCAGAAATTATCCCTTTCACCGTGCCGTCACCGTATTGACTCCAATCGAATTTTTGCCAAAATTGTTTTTGAGAAATTGAAGTTAAAGCCCAAGGTGTATCGGTATATAAGACATGGCCTTCAGTTACAGGGATGTCTTTTTTTAAATAGAATTGTATCCCATTCATCCAAGCCGTGCTGATACTCAAACGTTTAATATTTGCCAAAGTGGGGTCAATGCTCACCATCCCATCGCTTAGTAATCCCGCCATCATTTCTACAGGCATGGCAGCGATGTAATAATCTCCCCGCACTTGCAATTCGCCTCCATCTTTAGTTTCAATCGTTACGCTTTCGATCCGCCCATCTTCACAGGCGATCGTTTTGACTTTTGCTTCTAAATTATACTCTACTCCTTGCTCCTGTAAATAGTTTAACCAAGGCTGAATCCACACATCATTTGTTGGCCCGTCCAATAGTAAATCGCTGCTGATTCCCGGTTCAACAATATCTAATAATAGTTGTATAAAAATATCCCCCATTGTCTTGGTACTTGCCAGTTTCGCCCGGGAAGCAACTAGAGATGTAGTGATTCCTTTAGCTAAAAGATTTTGATAAGCTAAGGAACGATGTGCAGCATCGACATACTCCCACCAAGGCAGTTGTTCGTATTCTCCCAAACGGCGTTCTTGACAACTGGTGATTAATTGCCAAGTGCGCTCAGCAAAAAACTCGATATCCTCGGTAGAAATATCCGTATCTTTTTCGGACAAAATGTCTTTTAAAATCACTTTTAAATCGTCAAGACTACGGGGGAATCGGGAAATAACCTGAATGCCAGCCTTGTCAAATCGAGCAATTTCGAGGCGAGAAGTTTGAGAGAGATTATCATAAACACCCTGTCTGTTATCTTGATAGGGAATGCGTTTCATTGTATCGGTAACATGGCAGTAAAATCGAGGGAAAAAACGAAATCCGTGTTCTCCTGGTAAGTCTTTTCTGCCATCTTTGCCGCTACCTTGATAGGGAATACTGCGGGCTTTCCCGCCGGGAATAGATTTCTGTTCATAAATCTTTACCTGAAATCCTCTTTCCACTAATTCGTGAGCGGCACTCATGCCGGCAATACCGCCACCTAAGATAATTACTGTCGGCTTCATAAACATGACCTGCCTGCTAGTGAAAGGGTTATTAATAATTATATAGTCAGACGCTCGCCTTATCGAAAAATCCAGAAAAAAGGGTTGATGGAGTTTTGTTCGGAAAATTGTAGTCTTTAGGCCACCGCAGTGTAAATTTTTATTTGGCTAAAATGGTACGGACGATCGCCCTTACTAAAAAAAGATCGATCGCCAACTCGAACTAACAGAAACTAGCGGAAAAATTACAATCCATAACGCGCTAGTGAGGATATTGTCAGGGATCTCGCCCGCTGCTGCTAAACGGTGACGATCGCCACTGCGATCGAACACAACCTCAAACTTGACGTGGGGTATAGTTTGACGCAGAAACTGAAAATGCCCGTCTGCATCGGAACGACTGCGGAAGCGGGCAACAATTATCCATTGCTCAGAGGGTAACAAACGGGCGATCGCCCAACAGTGCAAGCGGTCTTTGTAAGTCATAATTGAATACACTCCATTGATATTTTTGGAGCCAGAGCCAGCCCGGAACCTTGGACAGTAAGGGGCTGGCTTCTGACTTTTTAGGATCTGAACCCTATATACACTTATAGCATCATTTGATGTTATTCGATGCAATTAACATAAAATTATAGAAAATGATGTTAGAGTGTAAAATTAAAGACAATTGAAGTAAAACCATGCCAGCCCATGCCTTCACGAATGCGAGTTACAGTTACACTGCCAGAAGACGTTCATCAAGCCTTGTCTGAATGGGCCGAAGAAGAAGATAGAACCCTTGCAAACCTGCTATCCCATGTGGCAGCTAAAGCAGTCAGAGAGCGCCAAGAGCAGAAAAAGGAAGAATCAGAAAGCGATCGCCCTTAAGCGATGGCCACGGCGTAAGATGGAGTGTGTTGAGATGTTTTGCAGTACAAGGAATGGCTTCACGGGGACGAGTTACCGCATACTTGCCAGAGGAGATTCAAAAAGCTCTGGAAGAATGGGCAGAAGAAGAAAGCAGATCCGTTAGCAGTTTGGCCACGTACCTGCTGACTAAATCTGTTCGAGAACGTCAAGAACAGAAAAAAGATAAATCAGAAAGCGATCGCCCTTAAGAACGATCGCCCGCAATCCCATCCGCGTGCATCCGCGTCCATCCCCCTACATCTGCGGTAAAAAAAAGAACCATCGCCTCAAAAAAATAAGGTGGGCCGCAGCCCACCCTACCCAAATTATTTCGCAGTCACCAACTGTGCCGGCAGCCGCTTAAATGCCAACCTTTCATTCTCGATATCCACAAAAATCGTATCTCCATCGGCAAAATCTCCCCGCAAAATACCCTTCGCCATTTGCGTTTCTAACTCGCGTTGAATTCCCCGCTTCAAAGGCCGCGCACCGTAAACCGGATCGTAACCTATTTCTGCTAAGAAATCGATCGCAGATTCCGACAATTTCAGAGACATTTTGCGTTCAGTCAACCGTTTTTCCAAGCGCTTCACTTGCAACAGCACAATCTGCCGCAGTTCCGTCTTACTCAAACCGTGGAAGATAATCATCTCATCAATCCGGTTCAAGAATTCCGGGCGGAAAGTTCCCCGCATCGCTTCCATCACCCGACTCCGCATTTGTTCGTTATCTCCCGCCACATCTAAGATGTATTGAGAGCCGACATTCGATGTCATAATAATCACAGAATTCTTAAAGTCTACTGTGTGACCTTGAGCATCGGTAACGCGGCCGTCATCCAGAATTTGCAGCATGATGTTGAATACATCCGGGTGCGCTTTCTCGATTTCATCGAATAGAATCACGGAGTAAGGACGGCGGCGCACAGCCTCAGTTAATTGTCCGCCTTCATCGTAGCCGACGTATCCCGGAGGCGCACCAATTAACCGCGAAACCGCGTGTTTCTCCATGTATTCCGACATATCAATTCGCACGATCGCTTCTTCGGTGTCGAACAGATAAGACGCTAATGCTTTCGCCAACTCGGTTTTACCAACACCCGTGGGGCCGAGGAAGATAAAACTCGCAACCGGACGATTTGGATCGGCTAAACCTGCGCGCGATCGCTGAATTGCATCTGCAACCGCAGTCACCGCTTCATCCTGTCCAATTACCCGCTTGTGCAGTTCATCTTCCAAGTGCAGAAGTTTCTGCATTTCCGATTCAACTAACTTGCTGATCGGAATTCCCGTCCACTTGGAAATAATCTCCGCAATGTCACCTTCTGTAACTTCTTCCCGCAGCAAAGTTTTACCTGTGGTTTGAGTTGCTGAAAGTTGAGCTTCTGCTTCTTGCAATTGTTTTTGCAGTTCAGTTAACTTGCTATATTTCAACTCAGCAGCACGGTTCAGGTCATATTTTAATTCAGCTTGCTGAATTTCAATATTCACCTTATCAATCTGTTCTTTAATCTTTTGAATGTTGCCGATGACACCTTTTTCCGATTGCCACTGGGCATTCAAAGCGCTTTGCTGTTCCTTGAGGTTTGCTAAGTCTTTTTCCAGTCTTTCCAAACGTTCGATCGAAGCAGCGTTACTTTCTTTTTGCAGCGACAGTCTTTCCATTTCTAGCTGCAAAATCCTGCGATCGATTTCGTCTAGTTCTTCCGGTTTGGAGGTAATCTCCATTTTGAGTTTAGCGGCTGCTTCGTCCACTAAGTCAATGGCTTTGTCTGGAAGGAAGCGATCGCTAATATATCGAGTAGACAAAGTAGCCGCCGCCACTAAGGCGCTGTCAGAAATTTTAACGCCGTGGTGAACTTCGTAGCGTTCTTTCAAGCCCCGCAAAATCGAGACAGTATCTTCAACTGTCGGTTGGTCAACATAAACTTGTTGAAAACGGCGTTCTAGTGCCGCATCTTTTTCGAGGTACTTGCGGTATTCGTCGAGAGTTGTAGCGCCGATACAGCGCAATTCTCCCCTCGCTAACATGGGTTTAAGTAAGTTACCGGCATCCATCGAGCCTTGAGTTGCGCCGGCACCGACAACGGTGTGAATTTCATCGATAAATAAGATGACTTTGCCGTTGCTGTCCATCACTTCTTTGAGCACGGCTTTCAAGCGTTCTTCAAATTCTCCCCGGAATTTTGCCCCGGCAATTAATGCGCCCATATCTAAGCTAATTAATTGTCTGTCTTTGAGAGATTGTGGCACATCTCCGGTGATAATTCGCTGGGCGAGTCCTTCGGCGATCGCAGTTTTTCCTACTCCCGGTTCCCCAATCAATACCGGGTTATTTTTGGTGCGACGGCTCAAAATTTGAATCGTGCGGCGGATTTCGTCATCCCGTCCGATTACCGGATCGAGTTTGCCTTGACGCGCGGCTTCAGTCAAATCTCGGCCGTATTTTTCCAGCGCTTCGTATTTGCCTTCTGGATTTTGATCGGTCACTTTGTTCTTCCCCCGGACTTGGGTAATGATATCTTTGAGCTTGGCTTCATCTAGTTTAAATTCTTGTAGTAAATTTTTGCCGAAACGATCGTCGTTAACGTAACCTAGTATCAAATGCTCGATCGATATAAATTCATCGCCGTACTCTTTTCGGTAAGTTTCGGCGCGATCGAGCAAAGTGTCGAGAGAACGACCTAGATAAACGTTGCCGCCGCTTCCAGTAATTTTCGGCTGGCGACTGATAAACTCATCAGTGCGATCGCGCAATTTTGCTACGGAAACTCCCGCTTTGTTAAATAAGCTGCTAGCAAGTCCCGATTCTTGTTCCAGCAAAGCTTTCATCAAATGTTCGCTTTCTAGCTGCTGCTGCTGACCTGCTTTGACGATTTCGGGGGTGCGCGCGAGGGCTTCCCAGGCTTTTTCTGTAAATTGGTTTGGATTATTCGGTTGCATAAATTTTAATTCCCTGCATTAAAAATGATGATTGCTGTAGAGGCAATTGCTCGATCGCCCGTACAATTGTCATTGTAGGGAGTTGCAGAGGGGGGGCGGATCGGTGTTCCCCTATCTTGAGATAGGTATTTCCGTCCTTGGTTGCAGTCCCTCGCAAGGAAAAGCAAACTTTTGCGCCTAAAAGTTGGACTCTTGGATAAGACTGAGATGTTGCACCATTGTCAATAAGCTTTTATGAACAGGCTTTTCGGCCTGTTCCACAAGAAAATTCACTCTTTGTGGAACAGGCATCTTGCCTGTTCTTGAGAAGAGTGCAAGATGTGAGATAAGACCAACTCTCACATTAAAAATGCTTTCTAGTGCCACTTAAAAAAACGGCACATTCTTAAACAGTCTCCTGCTGCGGAAAATGGAGAAACACTCATGTAAATAGGAGAGAGGACTTGAGAAGCGTCACAGTCCTATAGCGAAACCCGAAGCGTTATTGTTTTACTCATCAATAACAGCCGCTATAACTCTCACACCTGGAAAATATAGCTATGAAAATTTTACCTTTAATTTCGTTAGGAATTATAGCAAGTTCCGCGATCGCACTAGCCCCTGAAGCTTTGGCAAGTACCTGGCGTGCCGCACACCGGATGTCTGGTTTTTCCGCCGACAGCAATTACTACTTGTATCTAGAAAGTTCCAGAGATACTGGAGCGGGAATTCCCAAAGCAAAATTGCAAATTGTCCAAGTTGCTGCAAATTCCTGCATCAAAAATGGGTGTATCCAAACTACATATGGCGAGCCAGATTCCAATAAAAGCACTAAAATGGCCGAAGATGACTTGCTTAAAAAAAGTTGGAATAGCAGGCAAAATTTGAAGTTAACTCCTCCTCGATCTGGAACTAAACTGAACATTATTTCTCGTACTCCCGGAGCCAATGGAAGCGAGACAGTCGCCGTCAGAGTCAATACAGCAAAGCCTTTACAAATTCGCCTAGAACAGCAGCAAAAAAATGCTTCTGCTGGCAGAGAAAGCGCGGCCATGCGTCTTGTAATTAATCATAACGGTCGGCAGCGTGTCCTCGGATCGCTGAACAATTTTCAAGATTGGGTGTTCTCTTATTCAATCCGAGAAGTTCGTTTGTCTCCGAACGGGCGCAATGTAGTTGTGCTGGTGGACAAGACAGAACGCACTTTTGAAGGAGTCTTGAAAACTACTGTTGTACAAGGCTTTGTTCTTTAGGCTTGCTATATTCCCAGGTCAAAACCTGGGAATTATCAAAACTTACGCAGAACCCCTATATAGCAATCCTAAATCATTTGTGAATTTCTTACTCCCTCCCCTTGGTAAGGGGAGGGCTGGGGTGGGGTAAAAATTTACGACTCCTGCAAGGATTGCTATTTTACTATCTCTAGACCGAGATGAAATCTTCAGAACCGATGAGATTGGGAGCAACACCTATCAAAGAAGCTAAAACTTCACCGCTGCTGGTTACTGTAATTAATGTGCCGTCAGTTCCCGGCGAAATTGATAGCTGTCCGAAGGTCAAGCCATTGATTAATTGCACGGTATCTTGAGACTTGGCGAAATCAGCGATCGTATCAACTCCCAATCCGGCACCTAAAACAAATACATCGTTTCCCAAACCGCCGATTAGAATATCGTTTCCCAAACCGCTGTTGAGAGTGTCAAAACCTTTGCCGCCATTCAGGATATCGCTGCCGTCGCCCCCGACAAGGATATCGTTGCCTCGCAAACCCATAAGTACGTCATTCCCTTCCACACCGTTGATGATATCGTTGTCGCTGGTGCCAAACAGGATGTCGTTGCCGGGAGTGCCGTTGATGCTGTTATCAGGAGGGTTATTGCCTGGAGTGCTGCCGGTGTCAGAAACAAAGACATCGCGGGTATTGTTAGTATCCCCCGGCACGAGGTTGGAGGCCTCTGACTGAAACGCTACTCTCCGCCCATCTGCAGAGATGGAGGCGTATGCGGAGTTATTGTTCCCCTGATTGCCTGCTGCATCTACTGACACGCGGGTGGTGGTATTGGTGAGCGTGTCCCGCACGAAGATGTCAGAGTTATCGTTAGTATCCCCCGGCACGAGGTTGGTGGCACCAGCCCAAAATGCCACAAACCGCCCGTCGGCTGAAATGGACGGCTCGTAGGAGAAGCTGTTCGCCTGATTGTCTGCTGAGTCTACAGAGACGCGGGTGGTGGTATTGGTGAGCGTGTCCCGCACGAAAATATCGCGGGTATTGTTAGTATCCCCCGGCACGAGGTTGGAGGCATCAGAAGAAAAGGCCACAAACCGCCCGTCGGCTGAAATGGACGGCCCGTAGGAGAACTGGTTCCCCTGATTGCCTGCTGAGTCTACCGAGACGCGAGTGGTGGTATTCGTCAACAAGTCCCGCACGAAGATGTCGCCACTAGCGTTAGTGTCCCCCGGTACGAGGTTTGTGGCCTCAGATGAAAAGGCCACAAACCGCCCGTCAGCAGAAATAGAGCCACGGATGGAGCCGCGGTTGGCGATCTCGCCATTGGAACTCGCAGAGACAAGGCTAGTAGTATTGGTCAACAAGTCGCGCACGAAAATGTCGTAAGTGCCGTTAGTATCCCCCGGCACGAGGTTTGGGGCCACAGAGAAAAATGCCACAAACCGCCCGTCGGCTGAAATGGACGGCCCGTAGGAGAACTGGTTCCCCTGATTGCCTGCTGAGTCTACCGAGACGCGAGTGGTGGTATTCGTCAACAAGTCCCGCACGAAGATGTCGCCACTAGCGTTAGTGTCCCCCGGCACGAGGTTGGAGGCCTCAGATGAAAATGCCACAAACCGCCCGTCGGCTGAGATAGAGGGAGCGATGGAAATGTTGTTCCCCTGATTGCCTGCTGAGTCAACAGAGACACGGGTAGTGGTATTGGCTAGCGTGTCGCGCACAAAGATATCATCGCTAGCGTTAGTGTCCCCCGGCACGAGGTTGGATGCTGGAGATGCAAACCCCACAAACCGCCCGTCGGGCGAAATGGAAGGAAAAAAGTAGTACAATGGACCTTGATTGCCCTGATTGCCTGCTGAGTCAACTGAGACGCGAGTAATATTATTCATAAGCCCTGATATTTCAATAGTCTGGATGTTTTTATTTCGTAGTTTGAAACGATCGATTTTTAGTTGGTAGCTCGATCGCCTTGGAGCCTTGAAACCCTTATTCTACGGTTGGTAATCAAAAATTGTCCGAAGTATTGATATTGAAGAGTACAACTTTGGAGATGGGTTTGGCGATCGCACGGCAATTGGGGCTATTTACAATTTATGCCCGAACCGACGAAAGCGGTTGCCATATCAAAATATTTTTAAATTTCCCTCTTCCTTCCTCCCTCTTTCTTTTTCCTTGAATATCTGCCTCCTGACTATTGACAAATGCTCAATAATTAATCTGTATATCCGTGTCAAAATCCCTATCTTGCCTGACCGAAAGCATCCAGGATACAAGCCCCCGAATTTATCCGTGGGGTCAATGCTTCAATTCTTTAATCTCAAATCTAAAATCTAAAATCGATTGACTTCATGCCTGCATTACCACCCGTTCCGGGAGACTGACAATAAAAGTTGAACCTTTACCATCTTCGCTTTCGACGCTAATTTCGCCGCCGAGAATTTGACACAAACGCTGGCTAATTGTCAATCCCAAACCCGTCCCTCCGTACTTGCGGGTAGTTGAAGCATCAGCTTGGGTAAAAGGTTTAAATATCTGCTCTAATTGCTCGTTTGTCATGCCGATGCCGGTGTCGCTAACTCGAAACATTAAAACTTGAGAAGTGTAGTTTGAACCAGAGTGAATATCATTATTTTTATTTTGTTTGGTCGGTCTTGATTTTTCAATTTTCATTCTTTCGACGCCGATAGTAATGACGCCTTTTTCGGTAAATTTGGCAGCATTGCTAAGCAAATTGAGGAGAATTTGTCGCACTTTCGGTTGGTCGGCGTACATTGTGCCGAGTTCGCCTTTTGTTTTCAGTGCTAAAGCATTGCCTTTTTTTTCTACTAGCGGTTGAGCAGTAGTCATCACTTCTTCAATCATGGTCGCCACGTCGAAGTTTTCTAAATAAAGGGTGACGTGACCGGCTTCAATTTTGGAAATGTCGAGAATGTCGCTAATCATATCCAGCAGGTGTTTGCCTGCGGTTTGAATTTTTTCTAAGTCCGGCAGAAAGTCTTCTGAACCAGAATCTTGAGCATCTTCTTGCAGCATTTCGCTGTAGTTAATGATGGCGTTGAGGGGGGTGCGTAGTTCGTGGCTCATGTTGGCGAGAAATGCACTTTTGGAGCGGTTGGCAGCTTCGGCGGCTACTTTTGCTTCGTGCAATTCTTCTGTGTATTCGGCTACTCTTTGGATTAGTTCGTTGAGGGAAATTGCTAGCATTCCCACTTCGTCGGAAGTAGTGACGGGTACTTGCAGGTCAAAGTTAGATTCTTCTGTCACTCGCTGAGCGATGAGGGTGGTGGCTTCTAAGGAGCGAGCGATCGCCCCGCTGGTGTATGCTGCTAGAATTGCTGCGATCGCACCTGATATCAAGAGAGAGCAAACGAGAATGAGAGTTCCGAGTTTTTCGGCATTTTCGTAGGTTCTCAATGCCTCGTCTGCTTTCTCGCGAAAGTTGCCGGCCAGTTGGGCTGAATCCTCGGAAAACTGTTTGAGTTTCAAAGCAGTTTCGCCCGCCACAAAATTGTTCAAATTCTGCCCGAAAGCCTGCTGCTGCTTCGGATTCAAAGCAGAT
Source organism: Microcoleus sp. K1-B1 (assembly GCF_036704705.1). Taxonomy (NCBI): domain Bacteria; kingdom Bacillati; phylum Cyanobacteriota; class Cyanophyceae; order Oscillatoriales; family Microcoleaceae; genus Microcoleus; species Microcoleus sp. K1-B1. The sequence goes on from NZ_JAUBSH010000022.1 coordinate 71,168, forward strand.
AATTTCGCAGTAGCCAACAATTTTTGTACTTGTTGAAAGTATGATTCTACGGTTTTGCCGTTGACTTGAGCGAACTGTTGAAGCAGTTCGTAGTCTTGGGCAATCTCGGGATTCTTCGTCGGCGGTAGGGTTTGCAGTTGTTCCAGGATTCCGCTCATCTGAGCAACGCGAGTCAGGAATTCCGAGCGTTCGCGATCGAAAATTTGCGGTTTGGCTGTCAGACTCGCGAGCTCTTGCTGCTGAATTCTGACTTCCTGCACCGTGTTGTTGAGGTTTGTCAGGATTTCCGCTTTATCTCGGTCGATCACTAGTTTTTCTCTAACTTGCTGTTTGTGATAGGATTCTACTCCCCGTCCCGCCACAGCACCCAAAACGGCAATACTAATGACCAATGCGTATCCGCAGCCGATTTTCTGCCTGATACCCAAGCGGCCCAACAGACTTTTCAACCCTATTTGAGGACGGTTCTGCAGTTGATTTTTCAAAGCTAAGGTTAAAGACATGGGCAATGTACTCGTCACCTTTGAGAGGCACCATCTATATTCTAATTGATGCCTGTCTGAGGGTAAATAAAGTTCTGGATTCAAGCCAGGTTTCGGCACTTATGGGGTCTTTGCAGGGTTCCACAGCTCGATCGGCTTGACAGTTTGGAGGAGTTATGCGTAACAAATTATAGCAGAAGGAAGAAGGCTCTTCGGCTGCCTTCGGCTACCCTCCCTTCGGCGATGCGATCGGGCAAGTCGCGGTTCCTGAGCCAAGTCGAAGGGCAGGGCAAGTCGCTCAGAGTAAAAAAAGCAAGAAGGAAGAACCAGTCAATCGATTTTAGATTTTAGATTTTAGATTAAAGAATTGAAGCCTTGACCCTACGGATGAATCCGGGGGCTTGTATCCTGGATGCTTTCGGTCAAAGGCATGGTTTCACTAATTAAGAACCTACTCACCGTCGGGCGTGGTTGCGAGATAAGTTGCGAGTTATAAGTTGCAAGTTATGAGTTAGATTTCTGATTAAAAACTCTACTCTACTCGCAACCCACAACTCTATCGCTGTTCCCCTACTGGCAAAGTCGAAATTGTGCTATCTCAGCAGGAATTCTTGAAGCATTAGGTACGATCGCACTTGCTGGAACGAAGATTCCCAGGCCGTAACTGCAACCCTCTGCCGTCGTGCATTCCCCTGGCTTAGCAATGATTTGATATTCGCCTTGGGATGGGGGAGTAAAAGAGATTGACGCCAGTTCGCCTGTTTTTTGACTGACAGCGACTTCCTGACCGCTTGCATCCTTGAGAGATAAGTTTAAATCCTGGCAATTTCCGTCGCAAGTGGCAACAAAAACATACTCCACATTAGGATGCAGCGTTGCTCTAAAAGGAGATGAAACTTGCTTGCGAACTTGACCCAGCAACGGCACAAATACTAATTTTTGACCGTTGCCTTTTCGCTGGTCAACTTCTGTTTTCAAGCGACAAATAACCGTTTTTTGGTTGTCGGTCAGTTCTTGAGCAATCGCATTTCCTACAATTGCAGTACCGAGGATCAGGGCAAGGCCGGAAATAACCAGATGTTTGAAATTCATTGATGTCCCTTAAAGTTAATTTTGGGTGATTGCAATAGACCGCTTTTGTCAGCAGTCTATTAGTTTATCTGGAGCCTATCACATTTGTTGGGGAATTGGGAATTGGGCATAGGGCATAGGGCATGGAGAATTGGGCGTGGGGCATGGGGCATGGAGAACTGGTAACAGTTAACAGTCAACTGTCAACCACCAATAACCAATAACCAATGACTAAATCATTTCTTGCGAAAATCCCACGCGGGAACAAATTTAGAATCTCCCCAAACGCCACGGCGATTTTTCTTAGCTTCGGCTTCAGCTTGTTCCAGAATACTTGCACTCGGACAGTTTTTCAAGTAAGGACGGTAAACCATTGCTAATCCTTCGCGGGTCAAAACTTCTTGGGCAAATGTGCCGTTTGGCAAACGAACTTCGCTAACTTTGCGACCGTAGCGGTCAGTATCGGTGACGGTCAAGACAACGCGACCCCCCCCTTTTTTTACGAGCTGCTGCATTCTTTGGTGCGCTAAATTGCCCCACTTAAATTGATTTTTTAGTGCTGATGCTTTGCTATTTTTCTCAGCATTGGTGTGCGCGACTTCCGGTGCATCTATGCAGGCAAAACGCACTTTTATATCTTTTCCGGCAGCATCGCTGGCGACAAGGGTGTCACCGTCGCTGACTCGCTTGACAGCATAGTTGTTGGGCGCTAACTTTTGTGGACACCCGAATAGTAACAATAGCAAAGCAACTGCACTTAAGGTTTTTATTTTGGGGAAAATGGCGATTTTAAGTTGGCTCATATTTCTGTGTTTTATTTAGTTTCCATCCAATTTTGCCCAGCGTGGATGTCAACTATCAGCGGTACCATACCGGGCGCATTTTCCATCGCACTTGTATTTTTCGGCAGAGCATTTTCCATCGCACTTATAATTGTCGGAGCACTTTCCATCGCACTTCTAATTTTTGGTTGCAATTCTTCCCATTCATCGGGAGGGACTTCAAATATTAATTCGTCGTGAACTTGCAGCAGCAGCCGCGCCTGATAGTTTTGCAAAATTTTGTGTACCTCAATCATGGCAAGTTTAATGATATCAGCACTGGAACCTTGAATGGGAGCGTTGGCTGCGGCCCGCAAAGATTGGGCGTCATCTCTGCTGAGAGATTTAAGTCGATCGGAGTGAATGTCTTGGGGATTGCGGCCTTTTAAGTCGCGGAGGCTTTCGCTCTCGAAGTTTAAGTAACGGCGGCGGCCTAAAATTGTGGTAACGTATCCGAGGGCGATCGCCTCTTTTTTTACTTTCTCCAAATATTCAAAAACTTTACTATAGCGAGCGTTAAATTTAGCAATAAACTCCTTGCCATCTTTGGAAGTCTTGCCCATCGATCGCCCAAACTTGATCGCCCCCATACCGTAAACTACCCCAAAATTAATCGTTTTGCCAAACCTGCGCTCGTCGGGAGTTATTTCTTCCTTTTCAAATAACAGTTGAGCCGTCACGGTATGCACATCTCGGTTATTTTGATAAGCTTCAATTAACACAGGTTCTTGACTCAAATGAGCCAAAATTCGCAGTTCAATTTGAGAATAGTCAGCCGACACCATCAGCCAACCTTCTTCCGGTAAAAAAGCTTTGCGAATTTGCCGCGAAAACTCGGTGCGGATGGGAATATTTTGTAAATTTGGATTGGAAGAAGAAAGCCTTCCCGTACCAGTTGCAGCTTGGTTAAAATCTGTATGCACTCGCCCGGTATCCGCACGCACTAACTGCGGCAAAGCATCGACATAAGTTGATTTCAACTTGGATAATGTTCGGTGTTCTAATAAATCGTCTACAATCGGGTGGTCTCCTTGCAATTTATCCAATACAGCGGCGTCTGTAGAGTATCCAGTCTTAGTTTTGCGAGACTTTTTCTGAAACTCATCGGGGATTTTTTCTAACAAGATTTCGCTGAGTTGTTTAGGGGAACCTAAATTAAACTTTCTCCCGGCTGCTTGATAAGTTTTTTCTTCTATTTCAGCTAAGCTTTTTTCTAGCTGTTGCGATAGTTCTTGCAGATATGCTGAATTTATGCGAATTCCGCAGTATTCCATTTCTGCTAAAACTGGTTCTAGGGGCTGTTCTACTTCCAGGAGCAACTTCTGCAAAGACTTATCTGGAAAGCTAGATTCATCAGCTTCCTTCAATTTGGCTTTAAGTGCCCCAACTAAGTGAAATGTAGTGTAAACATCCATGCCGCAGTAGTCGGCTACTTTTACAATACTGATGTCAGCAATTGTTTGGTTTTTCGATACTAATTGATTATAACTTTTGGGATTATTGCGTAAGTATTCCCTTAACGATTCGCTGACACTGTGATTGTCTTCTGACTCGACTAAGTATTTCTTTGACAATTCGCTGAGGCTGTGGCTGGTTTCGGGATTGAGTACGTAACTGGCTAGCATGGTGTCGAAGACGACTCCGGCTAGTTTGATTCCTTGACAACGCAGGATCGATCGATCGAACTTAGCATTTTGCAGCGCCTTGGGATAATTCTCGCTTTCCAAAATCGGACGCAAAGCATTTAAAACTGTGGCTTTGTCTAAGTTTTTGCCCGTTTTGTGTCCGGTGGGAATATAAGCGACATCCTCTTCGCCGGTTCCCCAACAGCAGCCAATTCCGACTAATTCGGCGTCTCGCGGTTCGATGGCGGTGGTTTCGGTATCCCACGCCACGGGTGAGGCTTTGTCGGTGTAGGTTTGCAGCAGTTCGACTAATTCGTTTAACTGTTCGGTTGTTTGAATTATTCGGGGTTTAATTGGCAGTTTGTTTTGCTGCTGGGCGGCTAGGGTTTCTGCGAAAGTGAAGAAAGCTGATGCTTCATCTTCCGAGGAATTGATTGTGGGGTGGGCATCTTGCCCGCCCAAAGAAACAGGCAAGATGCCTGTTCCACTGTCTGTTGAATTGATTGTGGGGTGGGCATCTTGCCCGCCCAAAGAAACAGGCAAGATGCCTGTTCCACTGTCTGTTGAATTGAT
>NZ_JAUBSH010000022.1:75839-87035 GCF_036704705.1 Microcoleus sp. K1-B1
TGTGGGGTGGGCATCTTGCCCGCCCTTTGCAACAGGCAAGATGCCTGTTCCACTGTCTGTCAATGGCTCTTCTGTGCCACCAAAACGCTTTTGAATTTGTTTAACTTTGCTTAAAAATGTTTTAAATTCCAATTTTTCCAGCATGGGAATCAAGGCTGATTCGTCAAAACCTATAAGCTGGCAATCTTCTAAGTTTATTTCTAATGGCACGTCTTGGACAATTGTCGCCATGCGTTGAGAATGATAAGCAGCTTCTTTGCCTTCTTCTAGCTTTTTCTTAGTTGCTCCTTTAATCTCATCAATGGCTGCATAAATTCCATCAAGGGAATTGTAAGCTTCCAGCAATTGCAGGGCGGTTTTGTCGCCGATGCCTTTGACTCCGGGGATGTTATCGGATTTGTCGCCGCAGAGAGCTTTGTAATCTATTACTTGTTCGGGCAAAATACCGAGTTTGGCTTTGACTTCTTCCGGGCCGTATTCTTGGGATTTGCCTTTGCCCGATCGCCTGAGTTCATCCGTACTCAAATATAATACGCTGATTTGTTTTTCGGTTTCTACTAATTGAAACAAATCTCGATCGCCCGTGAGGATTTTGACCTGATAACCTGCCGCGCTGGCTTTGTTTGCCAAAGTTCCCAAAACATCGTCCGCCTCGTAGCCTGGAGCAGTTATGGCAGGTAAATTCAAATACGTGAGCAATTCTTGCAGGTTTTTGATATCCGGCTTAAAATCTTCCGGTGTTTCGGCTCGACCGGCTTTGTAGGTGTCGTCTGCTTCGTGGCGAAATGTGGGTGTGGCGAGGTCAAAGGCGATCGCCATGTACTGGGGGTCGTGGGCCGCCATTACTTCCAGCAGCGACTTGAGAAAGCCAAAACAGACGCTGGTGGGAATGCCTGTCGTAGTTCGCAAGCCTCCGTCTCGACTTTTGGCGAAGGCGAAGTAGGAGCGAAAGGCCAGGGAGTGGCCGTCAACTAAGATGAAGATGGGAGCTTGATTTGCCGACACAGACACAAATACCGATCGCACGAAACTATTTTCTCATTGTAGCCAGTTGTCATACCAGTTCAAGCAAAGAATCCAACTGCCAACAAGCTCTAAACTCTTATATAATCAGCCATTCCCAATTATTCAATCCAAAATCCAAAATCCAAAATCTAAAATCGACTGGCCCGCAGACTTGAGGACGCTTGACACTTGAGCGGATCTCAGCTTACTGTGCAGCTTGGCTGAGAATAGTACAAGATGTTAAGTACGATTCCCTACGGGATAGCTTCGCTTCACGCGAATTTACAAACACCTGCCCGAAGCCTATGGCTGACATTAATCGATGCTACGAAATCCTCGAAATTGAGCCGGGAAGTTCCCTAGAAGAGATTAAGCGCGCTTACAGGGATTTAGCGTTTGTGTGGCATCCCGATCGGTTTGCCCACAACGATCGCCTGCAACAAAAAGCTCACCAAAGATTAACAGAAATTAATGAAGCTTACCAGCAGTTGGTGTTGTTTCTGAGTCAGGCTGAATCATCGAGGTCGATCGAAAAACAGTTTCAGCCACCGCCGCCTGCGCCGGAAAAGCCGCTGAGAAGGCGTTCTGGAAAATCAGCCGCCAGGCCTGGTTCCCAGCGCCGTCAAACCCGCCCAAAAGCCGCCTCCAAAAAATTTCTAACTCAAAAAAACTCTTCAAGCAAGAAACGATTTACCACTCACAATCGTCCAGCGTGGCGGGGCACAAAGCAACCAGGGCGAATCGTTGCGAGGAAAGCACGGCCATCTCAAAACTATCGAAAGCTTACCTCGAAAAGGAAAACAGAATTTTCAACTCAATACTCAAAACCGCGAAGCGCGCCGAGGGAAGTGCGGCCATCTCAACACTATTCAAGCTTCCCTTGGTGGCCGCTGGCAATCGCTGTGGTGAGTTATGCTTTGACCGGTTGGATTTTGACGGTATCAGCCGCCCCGCTGTGGATGTGGGCTTTAATCTGCGGTGCAGATTGGCTGTGGGCCGCGATTTTGCTGGCGGAGGGTTCAGCAACGCCTAGAGTGTGGCTGGCGGCGTTAGTTTTGGCTGGGGCGGTGGGGGGGTCGATCGCTGGTTTTCAGGCGGGAGGAAAGGTCACAGGGGCTGCTTGGGCCGCAGTTGGGGCTGGTTTGGGGGCGATCGCCAGTTCTGAGGCCCAGTCGCGGGCTGTGGCTACTGTTTTGGCTGTAGGGGGAGTGGTGACAGTGGTGGGATTGATGGCTGGAACTGGTTCTGGGAATTGGGTTAAGGCGTTGGTGACGGCCGCGTGTTGGGCGATTGTCGGCTTGATGTGCGGGCTGGTGGCGGAAGTAGGCGTCAATTCTGGCGGCCCCGTCGGGCTCCGAGGTGCGATCGGGCTGGGGATTGGGGCGTGGGCGGGGGTTTTGGCTGGGGCGGGTTCGGGGGATCTCGTCCAAGCCTTAGCTATCGCCGGGTCTAAGACTGTTTATGGGGCTTGGGCTGCGATCGGCATTATTGCTGGAGTTGTGGCCCGGATGGTAGCTGCAGAAAGGTTGATCCACACTGGCAGCGCGCTTTATACGTTTATCCTGTTGGTGGCTACTTCCGGTTTTGGGCTGTGGCTGGGAAGTTGGTTGGGCGATCGTATCTTTTAAATTAATCAGTTGTCAGTTGTCAGTGGGCAGTTGTCAGTTATCAGTTATCAGTTATCAGTTATCAGTTGTCAACAGTCAACAGTCAACAGTCAACAGTCAACAATTCCGGAGGATTGCAACCGGAATCGATCTAAATTCCAGCACTTATCGCTTTTCAGCAGCGCTTCAAACTCAGCCCTTGGCAAAGCCTGACTGAAAAGATAGCCTTGAATTTCGTCGCATTCGTGCTCGCACAAAAAATCAAGTTCCTGCTTATTTTCTACCCCCTCAGCGACCACCGTCATGTTCATGCAGTGTGCCATTTGAATAATCGCTATTGTTATCGCTGCATTTTGGCGATCGTCTGCAATGTTGCGAATAAAACTCTTGTCTATTTTTATCGCATCAAACGGAAAGCGTTTCGGATAACTCAAAGAAGAATATCCAGTCCCAAAATCATCAATTGCTATCCTAATCCCCTGATCTTTCCACATCGTAAAAGCTTTAGCTGCTGCAATTTCGTCTTGCAAAACCAGACTTTCCGTCAGTTCTAATTCCAAACACTTGGGATCAAGACCAGTTTCTGTTAATATCTCCCTGACTCTTTCCGTGAAATTTTTGCGCTCGAATTGACGGGCTGACACGTTAACTGCCACTCGCAGGGGCGGTAAACCTGCTCTTTGCCATGTTTGAGTTTGCCTGCAAGCAGTCTCTAATACCCATTCACCCAACGGTGCAATCAAGCCCATTTCTTCAGCCATTGGAATAAATTCTCCAGGGGAAACTCGCCCCCGTTCTGGATGATTCCAGCGGACTAAAGCTTCAGCCCCAATAATTTTACCTGTTTTAATTTCTATTTGCGGCTGATAGTAAATTTCAAACTCTGAGCTTTTTAAAGCATGGCGCAAGCAAGTTTCTTGAAGAAGTGTATTGATAAAATAATTAGCATTCTTTGCCGTATAAAAATGATAACTATTGCCACCTTTCTGCTGAGATTGATACATTGCTATATAAGCATTTTTCAGCATTTCATCTCCGTCGGTGCCGTCTCCGGGATACAAGCATATCCCCATACTAGCAGTGACATAGACTTCGCAATCTTTGACAATCATAGCTTGGGATACAATATCTAAAATGTTTTGAGCAATCTTAGCCACATCCTGTTTTTCTGTAACTGGTTTGAGTATCAGCGCGAATTCTGCCGCTTCCAAACGAGCCACAATATTAATGCTTTCCATGCAGTTAGTTAGCCGCTGGGCGATGCTGCAAAGCACTGAGTCGCCGATATCGTGTCCCCAGGTACTGTTAATGCGGTTGATTTTATCTAAGCTAAGCGTGACAACTGGAACGAGTCCTGACAATTCTTTTTGACACTCTAATAGTTGACTTAACTTTTCTCGCAAAAATGAACGATTCGGCAGGTTAGTCAAGCTGTCATACTGATGTCGGTAGAATGCCAGTTGAATAGTTGTGTGCAAGTTTTTTTCTTCAAATGGCTTAACAATATAGCCGAAGGGTTTTGTACTATTGACTCGTCGCAAAGTAGTTTCATCGGCATAAGCTGTCAGATAAACTACCGGAATTTGAAAGCGCAAGCGAATTTCTTCGGCTGCTGTAATGCCGTCTATTTCTCCTTGCAGGTTAACATCCATTAAAACTAAATCCGGGCGTAACTTTGCTGCCGATTCAATCGCTTCTTCTCCAGAATAGACCATCCCAGTTATTCTATATCCTAGAGATATTAAACAGTCGGAAATGTCTTCCGCAATGATGCTCTCGTCTTCAACTATCAGAATTTTTTTCTTGGACACTAATTTTTCTCCTCAGAGTGCAACTTGGGTTGAGAAAAGGTTATTCTAAAAGTCGTGCCAGCAGTTTCTAACAGTTCTATTCCCCCCCGGATTTGCTTGACTAAAGACCCGACCAGTCGCAAACCCAACGTTCGGGCTTTCCGATAATCTAAGTCTTGAGGGAAACCAATTCCGCTGTCGCTCACGGTTAGCACGCAAACTCTGTTATTATCTAAAGTGAAATCTATGTTAATTTTACCTTTAACTTGTCCTTTAAAGGCATATTTGAGGGCATTTGTCACAAGCTCGTTGATAATTAACCCGCAAGGAACTGCCGTATCAATATTAAGAGAACACGGCGCAATATTTGTTTGCAAGTTGACGCCTTCTGCATGAATTTCATAAGCTTGGAATAAATTGTGGGCGAGATTTTGGATGTATTCAGCAAAGTCAATGTTTGACAAGTCTTTGGATTGATACAGTTGTTCGTGAACCAGGGCCATTGATCTGACTCGGTTTTGACTTTCTTTTAACATTTCACTAACGTGGCTGTCTTGGATGTAGCGTGACTGAAGTTTGAGCAAACTGGAAATAACTTGGAGGTTGTTTTTAACACGGTGGTGAATTTCTTTGAGGAGAACTTCTTTTTCTGCGAGGGATGCTTTGATGCCGTCTTCGTCGCGCTTGCGATCTGTAATATCTCGCACTACTGCTTGAATTACTTTTCGTCCGTTAATTTCCATTGCATTTAATAGCACTTCAGCGGGAAATTCTGAACCGTCGAGTCGTTTGTGTACCCAGTCAAAGCGACAGCTACCGGTTTGCATTGCTGTCGATATTCTCTGTGTTGCTAGACTGGATGAGTCTTGTCCGCTAGGCTGAAATTGTGGGGAAAAGTCGCTCAGTTTTTTGCCGTAAAATTGTTTTGTGTTGCTACAGCAAAATATTTTTAAGGTAGCGGGGTTGCAGTCAAAAAACTCTTTTTCGTCAAGCAACATTACTGCGTCACTGGTGGCTTCATAAAGGCTGCGAAATTTGTGTTCGGATTCTTGCAGCGAGCAAATCAATTGGTTTTTGAGAGCTTCGGCACGCTTGCGATCGGTAATGTCTATTCCTACAGAAACTGCTGCGGTTCCCTGATGATATTTCTGAGCTACTATCAAATAGTTGCGGACGAAACCGTTAATTTCGATTTCTATTTCTTGGCAGGTTTGCTGAGATGAACTGTCAAAAAAAATTCGGATCAGTTCTCCGAAAGTCGATCCTTTGTCGAGAAAGTTGATTTCTTGACCGACAAAGCTTTCAGGAGACAGGTTGAATGAGGTTGCTAAGTGCTGGTTGACTCCGATATACCGCAAATCTGAACTGATCCAAGAAATCAGTCCGGGTACGGCATCCAAAACGGCGCGAAGTTGGTCTGTAGCTTCTTGGAGTGCTTCTTCCGATCGCTTGTGATCGCTAATATCTGTCGCCGTTCCGCACAAGCCTAAAATAGCGCCGTTTTCAGCTTGGTTTACGATGCTGTTGACGCGCAGGTGAACGGGAGTACCGTCTTTGCGAATGTGTACTGTTTCGTAAGGAGAATTAGCGGTTTGTGGCTGAATTTTGGTTCTTGCTAAAAGTTGGGCAAATATTTCTCTTGGTCTACTTTCTTGATCTGGAACTAAAAAATCGGTGAAGCGGCGTCCGATCATTTCTGGCGGTTCGTAACCGTAGATGCGTTTGGCGGCGGAATTGACAAAAGTCAAGAGGCCTTCAATATCGATCGACCAAATCAATTCTTGGGAGGTTTCTACGAGGTTGCGGTACTTTTTTTCGCTTTCAGCAAGTGCTGCATTGAAGACTTCCCTCTGCTGCTGCAGTCTGTCTTTTAATTCTTGATTTGCGGTTTCCAGAGTTGCGATGAACTGCTCGCGCTCGGTAATTTCAGTAGAAACACCCACTGCCCCGACAACTTCGCCGTTTCCATCTCGCAGGGCTGCCGATCGAATTTCGTGAATACAATCCCTCTCTCGGACGTTCCAAGTGCGATCGTTTCCTGCTAGTACCTCGGCAATATTTTCTAAGATATCTGGCTGGCTGCTGTAAACTTCAAAAATCGATCGCCCGACAGTTGTACCTGGTTTGAGTCCCAAATTTTCTAATCCTTTACCTGCTGCAAGAGTTAACTTGCCGTCTCTGTCTGTTGCCCACAGGAAAATTGGGGCACAACTGACAGCGGCGTGAAGGGTTTCGTTGGCTTGTTTGAGCCGAGCGATTTCTGCGTGAAGCAGATCCTGGGTGGTGTTTAATTCTACCGTTAGTCGATCGGCTTTTTGCTGCCAACTGGCAGCAGTATCGCACATTTCTACGAGATTGCGGGAACGACAGATGGATTGGTTGCAGTGTGACATGGTTACTCTAGGGCGCACTGTATATTTAACCCTAGCCTATCTTTTAAGCATAAACTTTTTAAGTCAAATATTACAATTAGCAGGAATACTCATCCGACCAAGATGCGATATATTAAAGCTAGTTTAAAGGATTAAGAAATTGCCGCTTGCTCCGGCTTTTGGGCGACAGTTCACAAATTGATAATAACCTGAATAATGTCTGCCAGTCGGTATTTTTACGGTAACTATTTGTAGTAGTGCAAAAAGAAGTTCCGCAATCCTCGGCTTGCACAAGAACTGGGATTGTAAATTTATTATATTTGTTTGCGTAAATTCACGCACCGAGGAAGAGGGAATCGGGAAATTTGAAATATAGGCAGCGCCTGAATGGTTAGGAGGTACTTAATTTGTGAAAATCATGAGGTCGATTCCCTCTTGTTTCTGCCTTCTGCCTTCTTCCCTATTCCCTATTCCCTCTTTCTTCCATCCGCTACATCTTGTACAGTGCTCGTTGCCGAACTTTCTTCAATTCACTCCCCAAGTTTTGACAGTTTTGTCTATACTGCCAGTGATAATAGTTTCACCATCGCTGCTAAAAGTAAGACAAGTAACAGAGCTTTGATGTCCGCTGAGAGTGTAAAAATTTTCGCCCGTACTGGCATTCCAAAATTTGATATTACCATCGGCACTAGCACTGACAACAGTGAGTCCGTCGGCACTAAAGGCGATCGCATTTATCGAGTTAAAATGCCCTGCCAAAGTGATTGAACTATCTGGATTCGATAGCTGCCGCAGTTGAATATTTCTGTCCCAGCCGCCAGTAGCCAAAGTCTGCCCGTCTGGACTGAAAGCCAGACAATTCGCGTAACCCTTAATTGTTTGAGAGCATTCTCTGCTGCGGAGGTTCCACAGTTTAATTGTACCGTCAGAACTGCTGCTAGCGAGAGTTTGTGCGATCGGGCTAAAAGCAAGACTAACAATTCCTGCTTTATGAGCTCCCCAAGTTAAAAGATTGCCAAAAGTACAGATTAACTTTCCCGTCTCTAAATTCCAAATTTTGATAGTAGTATCTGCCGAACCGCTGGCGATAACTTGACTGTCGGGACTGATGACAATTGCGCTAATTTCCCCTTCATGTCCGAGGGAAGTATGCCGCAATTCTCCTCCCTGCCAAATTTCGAGCGCACGGTGTTTCGGAGTATTTCTGCTTCTCACAAACACTTCACTTTCTTGGCCAAGTATAAAAGTTTCTTGAGCGCGGGGATACTTGTCAACAGTATAGAGTATTTCTCCTGTATCTACATCGCAAATTCTAATTATTTTCCCGTGCAAACTCGCCGTGCGATCACCTCCGGGACTAATCGCAACATTTGTCCCAGTTTTGACCGTCTGGATGCAGTCAAAAAGCTTGTAAGGCACGAAGTCTTTTAAAGCTTGGCGGACTAGAGGTTCTGTCCTCGATCGCAAAATTAAATAAGCAACTCGCTGCACTTCTGCTGCGGGGTCAAGCAGCGCCTCAATTGCTAAATTTAAACCAGCGCCTCCGTATTTAGGAGCATCTTTAACAGCGGCAATCCGAGCCTCGATACTAGGACTGTTGAAGCGCTGCTTGACTCCGGCGATGCCTCCCAAAACAGCGCCGGCGATCGGGATTTGACTTTGACCGCCGAGGACGGCATCATATTCTCTGGGTTGGTTAGAATTGTCGGGCATCATACGATTTTAGATTTTAGATTTTGGATTTTAGATTTGAAGAATTGGAGGATTGAAGAAAGCGAACTCACGGATAAATCTGGGAAATTGTTATCGGATATTATGTTTTTAATTTCTGCATAGATGAAGCCGGGGGCTTGTAACCGGGCTGCTTTCGCTGACGCTCAAACCCGGTTTAAGATCGCAAGTTCTAACTTATTGACTGTTGCTGTTTATGCTATTATAATCAAATCAGCGTTTCACACAAAAATCCGAAAGTGATATGTCACACTTCACAACGATCAAGGTTCAGATCAAGAACGGCGAACTGCTACATCAAGTGTTGGAAGAGTTGGGTTATCAAGTAGAGTGCAATGTGCAGGTACGGGGTTATCGCGGTGACAAAACTAATGCCGAGTACGTGATTCGGCAATCCAATGGTTACGATTTGGGTTTTCGCCGCAGCGAAGAGGATTACGAATTGGTGGCGGATTTTTGGGGCGCTCGAATTAATCAGCAGGAATTTGTCAATTCAATTAGTCAAAAATACGCGCGCAAAAGTTTGATGGCGGCGGTGCAGTCAGAGGGTTTTCATGTTGAAGAAGAGGAAACTTTGGAAGATGGAACGGTGAGAGTTGTAGTTGGTCGATGGGTTTAAGAATCGGGCTTTTTGAATTCATTTTTATGGACTCAGGACTTACGCAGAATCGGGTTAAAATCAGATTTTTTCGTAAGTCCTAGTACCAATAGGAGAATCACCATGAAATTCGATCGCCCTGAACAACAAATTCAACAAAGTTGGGAGGCTAATGCTGACGCATGGATACAGGCGATCCAATACAACACAATCGAAAGTCGCCGGATAGCAACCGATGACGCTATTCTGCAAGCAGTTCTGCGCTATGGGCCTCGGCGTGTTTTGGATGTTGGATGCGGTGAAGGTTGGCTGACGCGCGCCCTAGCAAAGCGCGGTGTTGAGGTTGTTGGAGTTGATGGTTGCGCTGTTTTGGTCGATCGAGCTTGTGAGAAAGGAGGCAGTTGTTTTCGGGCGATCGGCTACGATGAGATTATTGCCGATCCAGCGATACTCGGTCAACCATACGATGGAATCGTCTGCAATTTCTCGCTACTGGGTGAGGAAATTGGAGATTTATTGCGATCGTTACGCCAAGCAATAGTCTCCGACGGACATTTGTTTATCCAGACAGTTCATCCATTCACAGCGTGTCAGGAACAGCCCTATGTTGATGGATGGAAAACCGAGACTTTCGACAACTTCGGCGGAGCTTTTCGAGAGCCAATGCCGTGGTATTTTCGCACAGTTAGTTCGTGGTTTCAACAAGTGTTGGAATCGGGTTGGAGGGTCTGTGAATTCAAGGAGCCGATACATCCACAGACGAAGATTCCTCTTTCCATGCTGCTGATTTGTCAGTCACTCGGCGATTGAAATCTTGTCAAACGGACTCCGAGAACAGGGGGAATGAAGAGGGAATTTTGTATAATGCGATCGACGCGATCTAATTATACCAAACTGGTAAACTAATTTTAGGAAAAAAAGATACTTACCCATGAACATTACAGAACTCAAGACTGCTGTAACGGAACTTTCACAAAATGAACTCGCAGAGTTTCTCGAATGGCTTGATGAGTTCCAAGCAGCTCTCGCAGATCGCCACTGGATCGATACTGTACGAGTTAAGATAGATGCTGCTGTTGCCATGTCCGAACATACTCCACCGATTGACGGCGAAACCTTTATTGCAGGGATTTGCGATCGTTTCCGGCAAGTACGCGAGAGTAAACAAGGCTATACTAATTGAAATGCTTGTATTAGAGTTGCATTCAATTGCTGCATTTGCTGACTTCCTAACTCGCCCAATCGTCTCAGTATTAATCTCTGTTCAAGACTGACAATCCGAGTCACTCTAACTTTAGAAGATACTTTTAATCCCGTGCTGGGAAATTCTGTATCAGAAGCATTTAAAGCAAATTCATCTAAACTTAGGCTAGTGACATTTTGCGAAGAAATGAAGCAGATCGTAATTTCATCTATGGTTGAACTTGCCCACAGCACTAAAGCCGGACGTAACTTTTTATGACTCAAATCTGTAAAGGGAAATTCAGCTAAAACAATATCTCCTTTTTTTAGCTTCACTAAACTGGCTCTCCATCTTCAAGGGTGTAAATATCAGGTTCGTCGTGCAGGAATTGAAATGCTCCTCCGCTTTGGGCTAACTGGGCTATTTCCGCAGTAGAAGGATAGGGGATGTTACTAAATAGTTTTGCTTTGATTAGCAATTGCTCTTCTTCTGAGAGTGTCTGGATGATTTGTACCAAGGATTCAATGAGTTTTGTGTTCATAGCTGAAAAAATCTGGGGATATTTTATCTTACTTCAACAAGGCAACCTTCGATGATTATAACAAAACAACTAAGAGCGTGAAGCGAAGCTATACCGTAGGGAATCGCCCGCTCCAGTATAATTCGGAGATAGCACAGATTTACTCCTCGAAGTCCACCTGCTTAACCTGCTCTAAAGGTATATCTAGCGCTTCTGCAATTTGCTCGTCGCTCAAGCCAAACTGCCGTAATTTATCAATTGTTTCAATCTTAGTTTGATTTTTGCTTTTCTGCTGCGATTCGGGAGTTTGCCGCGGGAGCATCTCAATTATGCAATAAGTAGAAATACTTATAAAAGTAATATGCAAGAATTATGTAAAATGTAAAAACA